>JAFGYD010000030.1 GCA_016936295.1 Spirochaetales bacterium
CAGATCGATAAATATATCCTGGTTAAGATGAGAATTTTTATATGCAGTAATTTTATTTATAAAATCCCCACCCTTTATAGGGGCATCTAACTCTTCCTGAATATAGGAGAGATCAAAAAATGATACTTCTACCCCATCTTTACCCTCACGGATAACTTTTTTAATCTTTTCTATGTAATTTTTATCAATAATTGCTCGGCTTCCATCGTTTAATGGAATATAACCCGAAGTTTCAAACTCTTTTATGGCCTTATACAGAGGAATATTTTCCCCATAAATCTCTAAATGAGCACTACCCTGTAAATAATCAATAGAGGTTTGCAATTTTAACTCCAAGTTAGGAGTTGCTCGCTTTAACTTATATTTTTTAAGAATTTTATCACCATATAGTATAAATCTATCGGTTAAGGCTTTAATTTCACTTGTAAAAATTATTTGAGCCAAGTTCGGGTTTATTGTAACACCATCACTCTCTATAGAGAACTGTTCCTGTAATTCATACTTATTCTCAATATAAAAAAGGACCGAGATTAAATTATCAAGCACATCAATTTGGGGAACAACTAAACTAAATATTTGTATCTCTTTTATAGATTCATCCACAATTACAACTTTACCGGGATTAAATGTTGAGTAAAATTCTGGGGTTAAATACTCTTTGTAACTAAATGTACTTTTTAAATTAACAAACCCTGCAATATCAATAGACTCAATTAATACCGATGGTTCTACATCGCACTCACCACACTCTTTAATTGTATAACCCAAATAGTTAACTTTAATATTGGTAAAATTACTATAAAGTATTGAGAGGTATGAGTTTAACTCGCTTTGCTTAATTGCTGTATCTAATTCTAATAGTGAAGAATACCCAAATCCCAAATTTTTAACCAAGAGAATTGAGTTTCCAGCCATTAAATAGTTATTGCTAATTACCCTATCTATAGTTCTGTCACAAATTGTTAATATACAATCTAATACATTATTAGATTGAGAAATTGTTAAATTAACCTGGTGTTCACTATTCCCCGTATAAATTTTTTTCCCATACTTATCAACTAAATTATCGCATTGGTATATCAAGTCCATTAATTCGGGGTGTTTATACAGATAGATATTAGACTTTGGATTACTCCAATCTACTAAAAGTTTAGTTTCTAATTTTACCTGATTATAAAGTTCCACTACTCTATATAAAAAACCACTGTATCTTTCGCTTTTAACTACTTTATAGCCAAGGCTTTTATTTACGGTTTTAACAAATAAACCCTTCCCATCGTAATCTAGAAGAAAGAAAAAATCATTATTCTGTCCTGCTTTGACCTCTCTTTTTTCAGCCTTTTTTTGTTTCATAAAAGCTTCAAAAAATTTAGATTGCTCCACTAAAACTAGTTTCCAAACATTTTTTGGAGAAATGATGATAGTGTTTTCTGGTTTTTAGAATAAGATACAGAAGTAAATTTTATAATTGTATCTTCAGAACCTACTGCAAGCAAAATATCATCTTCTTCTAATCTGTAATCAGGGACAAAAAAGGTATATTCTTCTCCTTTTTTAATTGCAACAATATTTATATTATCTGTAAACCTAATATTGGATTCAATTAGGGTTTTTCCAACATATTTTTTAGGGACAAATATCTCTGCTAACACCAAACCACTGCTAATTGGCATAAATTTATATAGCGTATCTGAAACAAGAAGAGGTGTAATCTGCCTTGCAGCTTCCCTATCGGGATAAATAATTTTAGTGGCTCCAACCATTTTAAGAATTTCACCCTGTTTATCAGAATCAGATTTGGCTATTATGTTTTTTATACCCATATTCTTTAAATAATTTGTAACAAGAATGGAAACTTCAAGGGAACTTCCCAGATCTAAAATTGCGGCATCGACCTTTGAAGGTATAAGTTTTTTAATATTTTCTTCATCGGAGACATCTACTATATATGCAGCATGTACCTTATCTTTTAGCTTTTCAATAAGTGTTCGATCCTTATCCAATATTATTATTTCAGCACCGAATTCACTTAAATCTTCTGTTACACTGTAGCCAAAAGAACCTAGTCCTATAACAACAAACTGTTTCATCCTATTAATACCTCACCTTCCGGATATTCTACCGTTCTATCGAATTTAACCTCATTTACAGGGAGAATTAAAGAGAACAACCCAATCCGACCTGCAAACATTGTAAATATTAAAATAAGTTTACTAAATACTGACAATTTCCCTGTAATACCAAGTGACAACCCTACTGTACCTATGGCTGAAAAGGATTCAAATGATATTTCCATAAATGTAAATCTGTTTCCATAAAATGATTCGACTATTAAAAGTCCTAAAATTGTAAGAAAAACAATTACAATGGCTTTTACAAAAAATAGACCTGCTTTTGTAAGATTAATAGAACTGATTTTTCTATTGAAAATAGTTATTCCTTTTTTATCATTCAAGCCTTGGGTTATCCCATACAAAATTAAAAAAGCAGTAGTAACTTTTATTCCGCCTGCTGTAGAGCCAGAGCCTCCTCCAATTAACATTAGCCCCAAAGTTATTGCCTTTGAAGGCATAGATAAAAGAGATTGATCCAATGTATTAAAACCAGCTGTTCTAGTTGTTATTGATTGAAAAAAAGCAGGCAAGATTTTTTCATTCCATGATAAATCTATTATTTCCGGATTAGAATATTCAAAAATATAGAAAAGAAGTGCTGCAGACAGGATTAGAACGAATGTAGATATAAGCATAATTTTTGTGTGGAGTAAAAGAATAAAATCTTTACCTATAAGTAGATCGAATAAATCCCATAAAACCATAAATCCTATTCCGCCGGTTATGATTAAAAGCATAAAAGTCAAGTTTACAGATAAATTATCCCTGAAAGTAACTAAACCACCAGGTATAGTAGAAAATCCGGCATTACAAAAAGCAGAAACAGAATGAAAAACTGCAGTAAATACAGGATGGGCAATTTTATCTTTAAAACTTATGTATAAAAAAATAGCACCTATAAGTTCTATAATTATTGTAAGTCTAAGAACAACCTTTACTATATATTTGGGGTCAACAATATTTTCGTTAGTGAAATAGTTTTGAATTAGTTTAGTATTTACAAGGCTTAATCTTTTTTTAGGTAATGCTAAAAACATTGATGAAAATGTTATTAAACCTAAGCCGCCAACCTGTATTAAAAGAAGTAGGATTATCTTCCCAAAGGGTGAAAAATAATTAATATCTACAGATGCTAAACCTGTTACACACACTGCAGATACAGTAATAAAAAGCGAATCAATAATATGATATTGCACTCCTGGCTTCCAACTAAATGGTAGTGATAAAAGTATTGAACCAAAAACAATTATGGAAATAAAGAAAATAAAGAGGATATCTCTTTCTTTAATATAATTTGTCATAATAGGATTATACAGTTTAGCTTATTCCGAATCAACACACATAAACATTTGACTTTTTTAATATTCATACTTATTATGATTAATACATAGAACATATAATGAACAAATTAAATACAAGGAGAACTATATGGCAGAATATTTCAAAGGAATTGATAAAATAAAATTTGAGGGAGAAAATTCAACTAATCCTTTAGCATTTAAATACTATGATCCAGAAAAAATGGTTGGTAGTAAAAAAATGAAAGATCATCTTAGATTTTCTATGAGTTACTGGCACACAATGACAGGTGGAGGGGTAGATCCATTTGGTATGGCAACAATGGAAAGACCATATAACAATTTAGATGGAATGGAGTTAGCAAAAGCAAGAGTTGAAGCTGCATTTGAATTAATGGTTAAACTTGGAATGGAGTATTTCTGTTTCCATGACTTGGATATTTCCCCAGAAGGTAATTCTTTAGAGGAAAAAGAGAAAAACCTTGATTTGATAGTAGATTTAATTGAGCAAAAAATGAAAGAAACTGGTATAAAATTACTTTGGGGAACGACCAATGGTTTCTCAAATCCAAGATTTGTACACGGTGCTGCAACAGCTCCAAATGCTGATGTTTTTGCTTTCGCTGCTGCTCAAGTAAAAAAAGCTCTTGAAATTACAAAGCGTCTTGGTGGAGAAAACTATGTATTCTGGGGTGGTAGAGAGGGCTATGAAACTCTTTTAAATACCGATGTTGCACTGGAAAATGACAATTTTGCAAGATTTTTACATATGGCTAAAGATTACGCTAAAAAAATTGGATTTACAGGACAGTTTTTAATTGAACCAAAACCAAAAGAACCTACTAAACATCAGTACGATTTTGATACAATGACAGTTTTAGGATTTTTAAGAAAATATGGTTTAGAAAACGATATTAAAATGAACATTGAAGCTAACCATGCAACTCTTGCAGGACATACTTTCCAACATGAACTTTTAATGTCAAGAATTAATGGTGTATTAGGAAGTATCGATGCAAACCAGGGAGACATGCTGCTAGGCTGGGATACAGACCAATTCCCAACCAATATTTACGATGCTACAATGTGTATGTACGAAGTTCTTAAAAATGGAGGAATTGCTCCTGGTGGTTTAAATTTTGACTCTAAAGTGAGAAGAGGATCTTTTGAACCTGATGATCTATTCATATCATACATTGTTGGAATGGATACTTTTGCTAAAGGTTTACTTGTTGCAGATAAATTATATTCCGACGGAGTTTTAGAGGATTTTGTTGCAAAGAGATATGATTCCTATAATTCAGGAATAGGTAAAGAAATTGTTGATGGTACTACAGACTTTGAAAAATTAGCAGCATATGCTAAGAAGAACTATAGTATTAAAAATAGTTCTGGTAGACAGGAATTATTAGAAGGTATTGTTAACAGCTACATTTATAAATCCTAATATAACTTTTTATTTTGTTGATGGCTCCACCTTAGGGTGGAGTTTTTCATTTATAATATAGGGATTTTACCTATTTAAATTGAGGCTCTTTACTTATTTCTATATCAACAAAGTGAGTGTAATATCTAATTATTATTAAAAAGTAAATTAACAAAAGTTAGTAATTTAAAAATGTAAATAAAAGTTTATTACAAAAAGTAGAATTGAATTTAGATGGTGGAGTTTGTAATAGTACAAACTCTTTTTTTTGCAAACTATATTTTGTTTAACCGAAATATCAAAGAAGAACAAAAACTACTTATATCTTTTGATAATTTAATATTATTAACCCAGTGGAACAAAACTATCACTCTTGCTTATTAAATCATATCAGCGACATATAATACCATTCCATGACTCAGTTATTCTTTTAAATACAAGCTCTCCACCTGTAGTGTAAACCAGTTGCTTCTTTCTTCTACCCGATCAGTGCCTTAACAATACCCGGAATAGAAAAAACACCCAATGTTAATTAGGAAAAATCCCTATGCAAATTGAGTGTGTATCCCCATTTCAAGAAACTTAAACCCGGTATAATATAAATCATAAAGTTAATTAAAAAAAGTAAATGTTAAAAAAGTTAAAAGAGTTTTTGAAAACAGAGTTTGTAATGGTACAGACTCTTTTTTTTACCCCAGACTTCCACAAAACAACCTAGTTCCTCGGTCTAATTTTTTTGCTTGTTGATAAACTCAATTTTTAATGCCTAAAAACAACAAAAGCCACCCCAAAGGATGACTTTTAAAAGATCTGTACGCCTAAAATAAGCATAAGGGCAAATTGAGCTGCCCTACAAAGTAGGGTCAGTTCCAATGATCATCTTATGTTGAATTGTTCTTAATACTCTTTACCGTCCTAATTTTCTGCTTGGATCAGGCCCGAAAAAAGTCTCTACTAGGGCTCCTAGTAGCTCAACTTAGTCTTTATTACTATAAATAAAATCTAGTTTGTTTCTTTTTAAAGGTGTTTTAATTGGTATTATTACTACTCATTTTAAAGTACCAGAGATATAATCTAATTTAATTTTTTTATTGCTTTTTAGCATTACTTCTAAATATTCTTCACTCACTTTGAATTCTTTTATTGAATTTAAAATATTGTAATCATCATTATCAAAGAATTCATTCCAGATATTTTTCCATGCATATGTTCCACTTAGTGTATCAAATACATGAACTCCTCCAGAGTATATAAATATTATGAATTTTTTATATCCAACGACTTTTTTTAAACCACTTGGAAAACCCCAATAGTCATTATGAAATATAATATTATTTGTTTTATAGTTAGCAAAAACAGTAAATCTTTCGCCTCCATCGCTAGTATCCATGAATATATCAGCTAGAATATAATCTTGATAAATTAATGTTTCATATGCAATAAATTGGTTGATTTTCTTATCATCAGGAAAATCAAACAACTTAAAATAAAACTCATTGTAATAAACATTTCCATTTCTATCTATTTTTAATGTTTCACCATTAACATTTCTAGATAAGTCTTGATCAAATAACTCATCTAATTGTGAGTATGTTTTTGTAAAAACATTTGTACTAAAACATAGAAATAGAGCTATCATAGCTATTAGTTTTCGCATTATTTCCCTCCACTTTGAATTTGAAAATATTTTTCTCCATCTACTGTATTTTCTGGAACCTTCGATGCATGATAAGGATAAGGCTTGCCATCAGTTCTAACAACAAAATCTGAATGAGGCCCACTAGATCTACCTGTATTTCCTGAATTGGCTATATGTTGTCCTGCTTTGACTTTATCACCTTTTTTAACTAAAATATCATTATTATGACTATAGCTTGTTGTAATTCCATTACCATGATCTACCGTTACTGTTTTACCAAATGTTTCCGAATTCAATTCTACATTAACTACTGTCCCAGCACCGCTAGCCTTAACTGGTGTGTTCTCAGGGACTCCATAGTCTGTACCTGTATGAAATTCTTTTTTACCATTTATTTCCCTAATTCCATGCTTACTTGTAACTGGACCATCTACTGGTCTTACCCTTAAAGCTTCTTTTAAATGATCATCTAAAGTAGCCTCTCCTGATGATTTTTCCTGACATAACCCCAACGGATCTATGTAGTTAATCGGATCATTCCCACAGTATGCATACCAGTTGTAGGAATTTTTAATAGGATCTTCTGTGATGAATCGGCCTAGGTTTGAATCGTACCATCTTGCATTGAAGTAATTTAAGCCCGGGCTCTCTAA
>JAFGYD010000188.1 GCA_016936295.1 Spirochaetales bacterium
AATAGTTACTATATTATTTATTTATATTGTTTTTTTACTTTTTAGCAGATAGAATAACATACTATTCAGGTATGAATTATTTTAATATAGGAGACTTTATATGGATAAAGCAAAACATATTGTTATTCTTGGTGGTGGATATGGTGGAATATTAACAGCAAAGAAATTAGCTAAAAAATTTAAAAAAAATGAAAATGTAAAAATTACACTTATCGATAAAAATAATTACCATACTATGTTAACTGAACTACATGAAGTTGCAGCAGGGAGAGTTCCTGAAGATGCTATTAGAATTAATTTTGATAAAGTATTTGCAGGACGTAAAGTAGATGTTTTACTAGACGAGATTACAAATATTGATTTTGATAAAAAAGTTATTACAGGAAATGTTTCATGTACAAAATATGATTATTTAGTTTTAGGAACAGGTTCAAAACCAACTTTTTTTGGAACACAGGGTGCAAAAGAAAATGCATTTACACTATGGTCTTACGAAGATGCGGTAAAAATAAAACACCATATGCTAGAGGTATTTGGAAAGGCTAGTGTAGAGACGGATCTTTCCAAAAGAAGAAGATTATTAACTTTTGTTGTTATTGGTTGTGGATTTACAGGAATAGAGATGATTGGAGAGTTAGCCGAATGGAGGAAAAAACTCTGTCATACCTTTAGTATCCCCGAAGTCGAAGTTAGAATGATTATTGCTGATATGCTACCAAAAGTTCTTCCTAATTTTGATGAAAGATTAATTAAAAAAACAACAAAACGACTAGAGAAATTGAATGTTGAAATAATGTTAAACTCTCCTATAAAAAATATACAACCAGATTTTATTGAGATTGGTGGCCAAGGGAAAATAGAGTCAAATACAGTTATTTGGGCAGCAGGAATTGAAGGTTCTACAATAATGTCTAACCTTGATAGTGATAAATTTGAAAAAGTTGCTAGAAACAGAGTTCAAACAGATGAATATCTCAGGGCTAAAGGACACAATAATGTTTTTGTTGTAGGAGATAATATTTTCTATATCCCTGAGGGAGAAAAAGCTCCAGTTCCACAAATGGTTGAAAATGCAGAACATTCTGCAGCCACAGTCTCATACAATATTTTTGCAGATATTGAAAATAAAGAGCTGAAATCCTATAAACCGACCTTTCATGGAGCTATGGTTTGTATTGGAGGAAGATACGGTGTTGCACAAATTGGAAATCCTGGAAAACAGATTGTACTTTCCGGTTTCCTTGCAATGTTAACTAAACACTTTGTAAACTTTATATATTTTATGCAAGTTGCAGGTTTTCACAAACTTTGGACCTACTGGATGCATGAATTTTTTCATGTTGAATGCAGAAGAAGCTTTTTAGGCGGACATTTTTCTAAACGTTCTCCAAATTTCTGGTTAGTACCTCTAAGATTATTTGTAGGAGGTATGTGGGTTTATGAAGGATGGGAGAAATTACTTAGAGTTATTGAATATCCAGATAGTATATTTCTTTTAGCTTCTAAAATTGCGGCTACAAGTGCATCACCTGTTGAGGATGCAGCAACTACTGTAGCAGCACTACCTGTTCCAGAGTTTATAACAGCTATTGTTAATTGGTCTATGGATCTAATTTTTTATACATCTACTGGTGAATTTACCTTTATGGCTACTGTATTTCAAACATTTATGATTTTAGCAGAAATAATTGTAGGTTTATGTTTAATGGGTGGCCTTTTTACTGCTCTTGCATCAATAGTTTCTGTACTAATGGGAATTATGATTTGGGCTTCGGGAATGGCACCATTTGAAATGTTATGGTTTATGGCTGGAGGTATTGCTTTAATTGGAGGTAGTGGATCAACATTTGGGCTTGATTACTATGTTCTTCCTTTCCTATCCAAATACTGGAAAAAAATAAAGTTTGTAAAAAAATGGTATCTTTATACAGACGGTCAATGAGGTTTTATGTCTAAATGGTTTAGTGACAAAGAACTTGTAGGCCAACTAAATTTAGTAAAAGATAAAATGACAAAAAATGTTTCATCTGGGGATTTATATTTAAATGGATCTCTAGATTATCTATTTTTAAGTGGTGGGAAGATGATTAGACCCGCTCTTTTATTAATTGGTAGCAGGTTTGGAAAACAGTATAAAAAAAAAGAGATTGATGTAATAAATCTATCAACTGCAATAGAGACACTTCATTTAGCAACTCTTTTACATGATGATGTAATAGATGACGCAAAACTGAGAAGAGGTCAGGAGTCAATACAATCTAAATATTCAAAAGAATATGCTATTTATATGGGGGATTTTCTTTTAAGTAAGTGCTTTTTATTACTAACAGAGCTAACAATTCCAAAAGAACTGGCTATTAGACTCGCAAATACTGTAACAAGAATTTGTATTGGAGAAATAAAACAGCAACAAAATAGATTTAATGCAAATATTTCTATACGTGAGTATTTTAGAATTGTTTCAGGAAAAACTGCATCACTTTTCGCAATTAGTTTAGCGGCAGGAGCCTATATAACTAAATGTAACAATGAAATTATTAAAAAACTAATATATATAGGCTATGAATTAGGTTTAGCATTTCAAATTATAGATGACCTTTTAGACTATGTTGGTGACATTGATGTTGTTGGAAAGGAGTTAAAATCCGACCTTTTACGAGGTAATTTTAATACTCCGCTAATTTTAGCTTTAAATAGTCAATCCATTTATAAAGATAGGATTAAATCATTAATAGATAATGGAATTAATAATTCTAATGTTGATGAAATTATAGACCTAGTGAAAAAGAGTGGTGCATTGGAACAAACAAAAGCGTTAGCGTTTAGATATCATGACAGAGCACTTAGCTTACTACAAAAACTTCCTAGTAATAGTGGGAATACACTCTTAAAAGATTTGATACCTAATCTTTTAGAGCGAATATATTAATAAACATATAGTTCAGGAGGACGTTATGAAAAAAATTACTTTGTTGTCTTTATTACTGTTACTTTTAACAATTTCTATGGTTAGTTGCAGTAAAAAAGAAACAGCAGAAAAAAGTGTAGATGTAGTTACTACAGCTTCTATTGTAAATAATGGTGATGCTCTTATTAAAGCAGTATCCAAAGATGGTGCATGGCTTGCAGCAACTTTAAATGATATTGTATTAAAACAAGAGATTGTTATTGACGGTGAATTTACTGCTAAAGAGAAAATTGATAGAAAATTAGCTCTATATACTCAGGATGCAGATCATAAAATTACTGCTCAATTTACTTTAACAGCACCAAAAATGATTGTTAAAAGTCCAAACTTCAGAATTACAGGTGGTACTTTTAAAGGTGATGTTTATGTTGAAGCAGCAGGATTTAAACTAGATAAATCATCTACTGTTGAAGGTGATATCTATTTTGCTACTCAGGCACAATTAGACTCTTTTACAATGGATGAAACAGCTGTTTTTAAAGGTAAAAAATCAGTTTTAAGTGCAGATGTACTAACAACAGCTTCTATTGTTACAGACGGTGAAGCATTAGCAAAAGCATTAAGTGCTAATGGTGCATGGCTAGCTGCAACTCTAAACGATGTAACCTACGATAAAGATATGGTTGTTGATGGTGAGTTTACATGGAAAGAGAAAATTGATAGAAAATTAGCTCTATATACTCAAGATGATGCCCATAAAATCACAGATCAATTTACATTAACAGCACCTAAATTAATTGTTAAAAGTCCAAACTTTAGAATTACAGGTGGTACTTTTAAAGGTGATGTTTATGTAGAAGCTACAGGATTTAAACTTGATAAATCATCTACTGTTGATGGAAATATCTACTTTTCTACACAAGAACAAATGGATTCTTTTACAATGGATGCGACAGCAACATTTAAAGGAACTAAATCAGTTAAATAATAATGAAACCTCCTACGGGAGGTTTTATTGTAATATTACTACTAATAATGTAAGAATCCAAACTAAAGAAAATAGAATAAAGTTCTTAACTGCAAGTTCAAATGTCTTAGCTTTATCCTGAAGCTTTAAAAACTTTTTAATGTTAAATATTAGTGGGAAACCTGTAAACAGGACCATTACACACAAAAGCGGTAACAATTTATATATTATTAAAAATGTTATTATTAGATAGGATAAGATATAAAGAGATGTAAATACAATTAAGGATCTTGTTTTTCCAATATATAGTGGCAATGTTAACCTACCGTTAATTTTATCATCATCCATATCACATATATTATTCGCCAACATTATATTAGCTATCATACTAATTAATGGAATTGAAACTAAAAATATAATAAGTATCTCTTTTATATTAAAACTTAAAAGAAAAACACCCTGATTCACTGAAATATCAATAATATTCATATCGAATATTTGAATATATATTGTTATAAAAAATATAAATCCACCCATTACAACCCCAGAAAAGACCTCTCCGTATGGAGTTCTGGAAATAGGAACAGGACCAAAGCTATATAAAATTCCAACTGAGACACTAATAATCCCAATAATTAAAACAACTATATCTGTTATATAAAAAAGATATAGACCAGAAATTATGGATATTCCAAGTAGTGAAAATATTGTAATTCTAACAGTTTTAGTGGATAAATCATGGCTAGTAATAGCGTTGTGTGTCTCATAATTGTAACCCTCCTTTTTAACTGCTTTTAGATAATCCATATAATTATTAATAGCTGTTGTTGCCATATCAATACAGATTAAACTAAGAAAAAATAGTGCTATTTTACCTGCATCTACTCTACCATATCTATACATTGAAAAAAGAATACCTAGTATAAATGGTATTAAACTAGCCACTTTTGTCTGTATCTCAACTAATTTTAAAAATGATTTAATATTCATATAAACAGTTTATCATAAAGTAACATAACTATAAAAGATAATAGTCTTTGGGATTTTTCCCTATATAAATTGAGTGTGTCTCCTCATATCCAATAATC
>JAFGYD010000189.1 GCA_016936295.1 Spirochaetales bacterium
AATGTTTTGGACGATGGGTTACACCTAACAGTTGCCGATACTGGTTGGGCTAAAGCAGTTTGGGGTAAAATTTACGGGCAGTGGATATGTGGTAGTGCAGTAATGGTCTACGATTATGACAGGTTTGATGCAGCTAAAATGCTGGAAGTTCTAAGTAAATATAGGGTTAACACATTTTGTGCCCCACCAACTGTTTACAGGTTTATGATAAAAGAGGATTTTACAAAATATGACTTATCAGCTTTAAAATATTGTACAACTGCAGGAGAGCCTTTAAGTGCCGCTGTTTTTAATACCTTTTATAACCTAACAGGTTTAAAACTTATGGAATCCTATGGTCAAACAGAGTTAACAGTTGTTATAGGAAATTTCCCGGGAATGGAGCCTAAACCTGGATCTATGGGGAAAGCAGCACCGGGTTATGTTATTGAACTATTGGATAAAGATGGAAATGTATGCAAAGAGGGTGAAGTTGGACAGATTGCACTTAGAATTGATATATCAAAACCTGTAGGTATGTTTATAGAGTATTACAAGGATAAGGAACAGACCAATAGAGTTAGAACAGATAAATACTACTATACCGGAGACACAGCATATATGGACCAGGACGGTTACTACTGGTTTGTAGGTAGATCCGACGATATTATTAAAAGCTCTGGGTACCGGATAGGACCATTCGAAGTTGAAAGTGCACTAATGACACATCCAGCTGTTTTGGAGTGTGCTGTTACCGGTGAACCCGATGATTTAAGGGGACAGATAGTTAAAGCAACAATTGTTCTTGTTCAGGGAATAACAACCAGCTTGGAACAGCTTAAGGTTGAAATTCAGGAACATGTTAAATCTGTAACTGCAGCATATAAATACCCAAGAATTATAGAATTTGTAACTTCTTTACCAAAAACAATAAGTGGAAAGGTTAGAAGGGTAGAGTTAAGGGAAAAAAATAAAACAGAATAATAGATTTTATTCTGTTTCGTTTTTAGATCGTTCTATTTTTCTTTGATGCAGGAATAAAAATAGTAGAGCGTGTAATATTAAGTTAATAAAAAGCAGGGATACTGTAAAAATATTTGTTTTTACCACAAATACTATTGCCATAACACCGGATGCTATACATATTGAATATATAACTAAAAGTATCTGTTTTGTGTTTAAACTTGTAAAATCTATAAATTTATGGTGAATATGCCCTCTGTCCGGGGCAAAGAATGATATTTTCTTCCTGCTTCTTCTTATCATAGCCGCAAAAACATCGAGTATTGGTATTAATAGTACTGCTATTGCAACTAAAATAACCTTTCCCTTTAAATCACTCTCTGTAAAAAGAAGTGGTATTGCGGATAAAAAGAAACCTATGGTTAAACTACCGCAATCTCCCATAAATATTTTTGCAGGAGGTAAATTGAACCTTAGAAATCCAATTAATGCACCTGTTAAAATAAAACATATTGTTGCTATTTCTATATGTCCTGTAATTAGTCCCACAATTCCCATTGTTAGGGATGCTAATGCACTTACTCCACCAGCTTGTCCATCCATACCATCTAACAGGTTTATTGCATTTGTTACACCAATTACCCAGATATAAGTTATTGGGTACTTAAGGTAACCAAGGCTAAGATTTATATTAAAAAATGGTATATATATGTGGGATAGTGTGTAACCTTTCAGTATTAAAATTGTTGCTGCCAATATTTGTACTATTAGTTTAACTTTTGCAGGGATTGGCTTAAAATCGTCTCTTAATCCGCTTATAAATATCATTGTTGTAGCGATATAAAAGGGGAATAGTGAGTAACTTTTTGTAATTCTTGTAATAATTACCAAAGAAATTGCTGATGATAGGAAAAAACCTATACCTCCTAGCCGAGGTATATTTCCAACATGGGTTTTCCGGTGATCTGTTGCATCGAAAATACTGTTTTTATGTGCATATCCTATTATAATTGGTGTAAAAATTAGGTTTAGTACTAATGGTAAAATTATGCTTAGGGTGAAATATATTATACTCATAAGCCAATTCTACTTTTAAAACACATTTAGTGCAACTATTAATAACTATTCATTTTTGCTTGCTTTATTCCATTAATAAAAAAATATTGTTATTATGTTATTATGAAAACTTATTTAATAACAGGTGCTGCCGGATTTATTGGATCTAGGCTAGCAAAAAGTCTTTTAGATGCCGGAAATAGTGTAATTAATGTTGATAATTTTAATAGTTATTATAGTTCAGATATAAAAATTAACAATGTTTTAGAGTCTGTAGGGTTAAATATCCAGGTTGATTTAAAAAGTTTAAAAAGTGTTGTTGACAGTAGTAATTATACCCTAGAAGTTGTGGATATTAGGGATTTTGATAATATGCACAGGGTTTTTTCTAATAATAAAATTGATTGTATTATCCATTTAGCTGCAATGGCAGGTGTTAGACCTTCTATTGAAGATCCTATGTTGTACCAAGATGTTAATATAAAAGGGACTATGAATATTCTTGAATTATCCAGGGAATTCAATGTTTCCAAATTTATTATGGCTTCATCTTCCTCGGTATACGGGAATAATACAAAAGTACCATTTTGTGAAACAGATGTGGTGGATTTTGCAATTTCTCCCTATGCTGCAACCAAGAAAGCCTGCGAAGTTATTGGGCATTCCTACCACCATTTATACAATATAGATATGATAATGTTAAGGTTTTTTACGGTTTACGGACCTGGGCAAAGACCTGATTTAGCTATACATAAATTTACTAAAATGATAGATGAAGGAACTCCAATTCCTTTTTTTGGTGATGGCTCTACAAAAAGAGACTATACATATGTAACAGATATAGTAAATGGTATTGTTAAAAGTATAGATTACGTAGAAAATAACCAATCGGTTTACGAAATATTTAATTTGGGAGAGAGTGATACTATATCCTTAACAAGGATGGTTTCTACCATTGAAAATGCTTTAGGGAAAAAGGCTATAATTAATAAAATGCCTATGCAGCCCGGGGATGTTAATATTACTTATGCCAACGTTAATAAAGCTAAAAGTGTTCTTGGATATAATCCGTCTATGGATTTTGAAGAGGGGATTAAGAATTTTGTAGATTGGTACAGGAGAAATAAATGAAAATTTGTATAGCAGGAACTGGATATGTTGGTCTATCCAATGCAATATTACTATCCCAGCATAACCAGGTAGTAGCGTTGGATATCGATGAGAAAAAAGTTGAACTTATTAATAGTGGAAAATCCCCAATAGTAGATAAAGAGATTGAAGAGTACCTTGAAAAGGGTGGATTAAATTTAAAAGCTACTGTAGATAAAATAGAGGCATATTCTGGTGCTGATTTTGTTATTATAGCAACACCTACAGATTACGATGTTGATAAAAACTTTTTTAATACATCTACGGTAGAGAGTGTAATTGCCGATGTTCTTAAATTTAACCCAAGTGCAACAATGGTAATAAAATCCACAGTTCCTGTAGGGTATACTAAAAGCGTAAGAGAGAAGTTTGGGGTGGACAATATAATTTTTTCACCTGAATTCTTACGAGAGGGAAGGGCTTTATACGATAACCTTTATCCCTCTAGAATAATAGTTGGGGAAATCTCGGAACGTGCAAAGGTTTTTGCAGGACTTCTTGATCAAGGTGCAATAAAAGAGAATATAGATATTCTATTTGTAGATTCAACCGAGGCAGAAGCTGTTAAACTTTTTTCAAATACCTACCTTGCATTAAGGGTTGCCTATTTTAACGAATTAGATACCTATGCAGAGATTCATGGACTAAATAGTAAACAGATAATTGAAGGTGTAGGTTTAGACCCAAGAATAGGAACACATTACAATAATCCATCATTTGGATACGGTGGATACTGTCTGCCAAAGGATACAAAACAGCTTAGAGCCAATTACGATAAAGTACCAGCAAATATTGTCCATGCAATTGTAGATGCTAATACTACAAGAAAGGATCATATTGCGGATATGATTTTGGCAAGAAACCCTAAAACAGTAGGAATTTACCGTTTAACTATGAAAATGAACTCGGATAATTTTAGAGCTTCATCTATTCAGGGAGTAATGAAAAGGTTAAAAGCAAAGGGAATTGAAGTTATAATTTATGAGCCAACATTTGAAGGTGACAATTTCTTCCACTCCGAGGTGTTACATAGTCTTGATGATTTTAAGAAGCGTTCCCATGTAATTGTAACCAACAGGTTATGCGATGAACTTGATGACGTTATTACAAAAGTTTATACCAGAGATTTATTTGGTAGGGATTAAGCTAAATATTGGGAGTTGTTGTGAAGAATAATTTATTTATTTTTTTTATGTTACTTGGTGTTTCTCTATTTTCTCAGGTTCCGGAAAAAACCTACATTTTAAGAGAGAGAAGCGACTATAGAAATTTAGAACTATTACCTGCGGGGTTGGAATTCGAAGATGAATTTAAAGCGGATATTTTACAATATGCACCAGAAGTATGTGTGGAAATGCTTTATATACTCGATTTACCAAAGGATAACGATATTCTGACTCTACTTAATAAACTTCTGGAATTTTCCAAACAGGAAGGTATTGAGTATTTTTCTAACAGAAGACAGGCAATGCATTTATTAATAGAAGAGTCCTACTTTGTTGGCCCGGATGGGAAATCGAAAATTTCCGATCCTGTAATTAAAGAAATTGGCCCTGTAAAGGATATGAGTTATTTTCAAAAAGATACAACATTTGAAAGTAATTATTATAAGTTAAAAACGGTTGTTGATAGTAACTCATTTTGGCTACAAATGGAAAACTTAAATAAATTAACGGTTTACAAAGTTTTTAAGGCTTTAGATAAAGGCGGACAGCGTACAAATTTTATAGTACATAAAGGTGAAGATAAACTTTATGTCTACGCTCTAGCTCAAATTAAAGAGGAACCTAAACTTAAAAAAATTTTAACCTACAATGTTAATATTCCATACTCCTTTGAGCGAAGAATGAATTCCATTATGCTGTGGTACAAGGATCGTTTATGAGAAAAATCTTTTTCTTCTTTTTTTTTATTATTAGTGCATTACTTTTCTCCCAGGACTGGAAAGATTTATTTCCTAATTTAAACGAAAGGGATATTAAAGATATAAATGCCGGGAAGTATGCAGATAGAGAAAGAGTGAATTATAAGGAAGGTCTCCAGCTCATTCCTTTAGGAATATCTTTTAGAGATGAAATTATAAACGATACTATAAAATATGACCCTGAATTATGTGTAGAGATGGTTTTTATACTAGATCGTCCCAAAGATGTTTCTAATGATAATATGATGTTATATGTTTTGAATAACTTCAGAGCATTTTCTGAACAGGCAGGAATAGAGTACTACTCTTCTAATAGAAAAAAGATGTACCCTTTAATAAAGGAATCCTACTACGTAGATGAAAATAGAAGAAAGGTGGGTGATCCTGTATTAGTAAACCTGCCTGATTCCGATATGTTTAGATATTATCAAAAAGATACAGCGTTTGGCTCCAATTATTATACACTTAAAACCAGTGCTAATGAAAAAACAATTTGGTTCCAAATGGAAAATACTACAGATTTAACGGTTATGGGGCTTTATAAAGCTCTTCCTGCAGGTGGACAGAGAACAAATTTTATAATTTATGATACAGGTGAAAATCTTGTATTTTATGCTTTAGCACAAATAAAAAACGAGCCAGATGTAAAAAAAGTTTTAATATGGAAAGTTAATATACCAGGATCCTTTAAAAGAAGAATGAGCACTTTAGTTGACTGGTTTAAAAAAAGGGTTGAATGAAAAAGATAGATATACCATTTAATATTCCTCCGGTTTTAGGAGTGGAACTTGAATACTTGAATCAAGTATTAATTAATAAGAAAATTTGTGGTGATGGACCATTTACTTATAAATGTAGGGATTGGTTTATTAAGGAGTTAGGTGTTCCTTCTGCACTACTTACCACATCGTGTACCTCGGCACTGGAAATGTGCGCAGTATTATTGGATCTGGAAGAGGGTGACGAAATAATTATGCCTTCTTATACCTTTGTATCTTCGGCATTAGCCTTTGTTATGAATGGTGCAAAAATTGTATTTGTAGATATTGATCCTAAAACCATGAATATTGACCCTGATTGTATAGAAGCTGCTATAACACCAAAAACAAAAGCTATAGTTGCGGTACATTATGCAGGTGTCTCTTGCGATATGAATAGAATCCTTGATATAGGTGCAAAATATAATTTAAGAATTATTGAAGATGCGGCACAGGGAATGATGTCCAAATACAATGGGAAACATTTAGGGAGTATTGGAGATTTAGGTTCCTATAGTTTTCACGAAACAAAGAACTTTACTTGTGGCGAAGGTGGTTTGCTTTTAATTAATAATAAAAAATTTACTGAACGAGCCGAAATATTAAGAGAGAAAGGAACTAACAGATCAAAATTCTTTAGAGGTCAGGTAGATAAGTATACCTGGGTAGATAAGGGTTCATCCTGGTTGCCTTCGGAACTTAATGCAGCATATTTATATTCACAACTTGAAAATTCTGAAATTATTAATACAAACAGACTAAATAGTTGGAACCTATATTATAGTTTATTATTAGATTTACAAAATAAAGGTTTTATCACTTTGCCTTTTATTCCTGATAATTGTATTCATAATGCCCACATGTTCTATATCAAGGTTAAAAACCTTGATGAAAGAACAAATTTGACTGAGTATTTGCTAAATAAAGGAATACAGACAGTTTTTCACTATATCCCACTACACTCTTCACCTGGTGGAATAAAATATGGAAGATTTCATGGGGATGATATTTTTACTACTATAGAAAGTGAAAGACTATTACGTTTACCTATGTTTTATGGTTTAACCCAGGATCAGATTCAATATATTTGTAAATCCATTGAAGATTTCTTTCTATGAAAAAATATATAGCTTTATATAGTACATTTTTTTTATATTCTGTAATTGCAGTTATGGAAAAACATGTATCTGGTTTTGATTTTTTTTCAAAAGAATTTATTCTGTTTTATGCTGTTCAACTTTCAATTTTATTTATTTATGCCATTATTTGGCAAAAGATTTTAAAACATTTTGAATTGAGTACAGCATATATAAATAAAGGTTCTGTGTTTATATTTAACAGTATATGGGCTGTTCTACTTTTTAAAGAATCATTTTCAGTTAAAGAAATTATTGGAATTGTAATTGTTTTTGTTGGGATAATTATGATTAACAGGAAGGATTTATGATATTTTTTATATTGTCTGTTTTTGTTGCATCTATATCCCAGGTGTTATTAAAAAAAAGTGCAAATAATACCCATTCTTCTTTTATAAGGGAGTACTTGAACCCATATGTAATAATTGGATATTTTCTTTTTTTTGCATCGACAATTCTAGCTATTTTAGGTTATAAACATTTGCCCTTAAAATTTGGCCCTGTTTTGGAATCTTTGGGATATGTTTTTATACTGATTTTAAGCATTATTTTTTTTAATGAAAAAATTGGTAAAAACAAGATTATTGGTACGTTACTAATAGTTTTGGGAATAATTATATTTAGTATTTAAGTGAGGATTTATGGATATTTCAGTTGTTTTACCATGTTATAATACAGCAGGTACATTGGAGTTATTATCCGAAAGATTAATAAAAGTACTGGAAAGGGAGTCTAAATCATTTGAAATAATTATGATAAATGATTGTAGCCCCTCAAATGATTGGGAGGTTATTGAAAAATTAGCCTTAAAAGATAATCGAATTAAAGGAATTAATTTATCCAGAAATTTTGGACAGTACGAAGCTATAACAGCAGGTTTAGATAGAGTAAAGGGTGATTATGTAGTTCTTATGGATGCGGATCTTCAAGATCTGCCGGAAGAATTACCTAAGTTACTACGGGAATTAGAAAATGGATACGATATTGTATATGGTGTAAGAACTAATAGGAAGGATACTTTTTTTAAAAAGCTTGCATCTAATCTATTTCATAAATTTTTTAACTATTTTTCGGGGACAAACACAGATAAGGGAATTGCAACATACGCAATTTATAGTAAAAAAGTTATTAGTACTATAATTTCCATGCGTGAAAGGTATAGAGAGATCTATATTCTTTCTAGTTGGGTTGGTTTTAAAGTTGCAAAAGTTGAAATAGAACACGCTAAAAGAGAGATTGGTGAGACCAGTTACGATTTTAAGAAAGGTTTGGATCTTGCACTTGGGGCTATGTTTGCATATTCTGACAAACCTTTAAAAGTAAGTGTTTTAATTGGTTTTGTTATATCTTTATCTTCCTTAGTATACGGTTTATATATCTTTATACGTGGTGCACTAGGAATGGAAAATATACCTGGCTGGTCAAGTTTAATTGTCTCTGTTTGGTTTTTAGGAGGTCTTATTTTGTCCTTTTTAGGGGTTATTGGTATTTATATTGGAAAAATATTTGAGGAAGTTAAAGCTCGTCCATTATATATAGTAAAAGACGAGCTAAACCTTTAGGGTTGTAATATTACAAACATATTATTTGACCAGATCTCAGTATAATTATTTCTGGTTAAAAAATCATACATAATTTCTCTCATTTCTATGTCTGTCTTTTTTTGACTAACAATTCCGCTATCAGGCCAGGATTTACTTCTGGTCTGTCTCTTTGCCATTACAACTGTTGGAAGAAAACTTTTTTCCCTATGTTCTAATAATTTTTTAAAGTCTTCTGGCATCTCCATTAAAGGCCAGGGATTTGATAAATATGGTTGAGTCCGGGTTATAAAGTGAACCATCCCTATACTTTCAAAACACAACATTGTATTATTTTCTATGGTAATTGAATCTAATTTACTAAGTAATTCTGATATTGATTCGGCCCTGGATTTAGTTGTTTTAACATATTTAAGTAAACTATTATTAATTTGAGTATTGAGTAATAATCTATTGGATGCATCCCTATAACTTCCAATTAAAATTGTGGGTATTGATATAATTGTAAAGTAAACAATTGATAAATTTATTAAGTAAATATTTATACTCTTTTTTAGTTTAAATTGTGAGCAAACCCATAGAAAAACTGGAAACCCGGAAATTATACCAAAACTTCCCACCATCATTCCTGTATCTGACCCATTTGATAAAGTAAAGATACCTAATAGTATTAGTGTAAAAATTGTATTATTATAATAACTGGTTTTAATATGTTTAAAAAAGTACACAATAATTGAAATATAGATTATACCAATCATAAAATAAATAAAAATATATGTTTTTATTCCACGTAAAATATAAAAAGAAGAAATGGATAATATTAAAAACAGTATATAAAAGACGATCTTGTATATAATTATCTTGCTATGAATTTTTGAATATAAAAGACTTAATAGATAAAAAGTAAAAATTGCACATCCGCCTAAAAACGAAGCTCCAAAATTATCTTTAAAAACTTTTTTAATCATTTTATATTTATCGTAATTAGAGTCATTACTTCCTGTAACACCAAATAGGTCAATTACCGATTGTATAAAAAAATTAAAATGACCTAAAATAATCATTATGCCAAAAACAAGTAATATTCCAGTAATAACACCTGCAAAACTTATAAAGAAACTTTTTACTATATTGGTTTCTTTGTTTTGATTTTTTAAGTAGTACAATATAGGGAAAATAAATAGTACACTTAAAATATTGGGAATACGAATAAATGTGTTTAAACCTATAAAAAAACCTGCAATAAATAGTAACCGCAGATCTTTTACTAAAGCTTTTTTAATAAATAAAATGGTAATTAACAAAAAAAGGAAAGACAGATTATTGTAATGTATTATTGTTATTTTCTCATAAAAATTAAAGGATAGACCAAGTGCTATACCAACCAAAATATAATTTTTATGCATAATATCCTTAAGGATTAGATATACAATATAGGATGATAACCAGAAAATAATTACTCCTGCAATTTTAAAACTGATAAGGCCAAAATTTCCAAAAAATAAATTCCATATTCCCCCTATTATATTTGTTAAATAAAGATGGAACCAAAAAGTTACTGATTCTGGATGAGAAAAAATATTTTGGAAGTATGTTAACATCCACCCTGTGTCTGTAAAATCGATACCCTGATTTAATATTGCAATAGGAACTACTAATATAATTAGTAATGTAATTACTGAAATTTGCTTAGATTTTATCAAGCTTAACCCCTTTTTTTTAATAAATAATATCTATATTGAATTTTAAAAATAATATATGATTAAAAAAAATAATTATAGGATTATTAATGAAAAAAATCACAATCTTAGCTTATTATGACAGGCTTTCCCTGTTTCACAGTTTAAAACCTTTTCTATTTTCAAAGCATAGCAAATATTTCAAATTTACAAATAGCCAGGATTACGTTCTTAACAAGGATAAAAACGATATTTTAATTATGGTAAGGTGGTTTTTAAAACCAGATGTTGTAGACCTTGATTTTTTAAAAAAAGCTAGAAAAAAATATAAGCGAATCGCTTTTTTTAATGGGAATGCCGGGGGTGCTATAAATCGTCCTGAAGTTTTGCCATTTGTTGATTTATTCTATAATAAAGCACTTTTTAAGGATAGAAATTTATATAAAAAAAACTTTTATGGTGATGAAATGTTTTCGGAGTATCACCATATTCATCACAATATAGTAGATGAAAACCCTATAATTAGAAATGTTATTCAGCATGATGACGATATTAAGAAATTAAGACTTTCATGGAATATAGGGGTAACAGATTTCCCTAATACTAAACTAAGACAACGTATTGGGGTTTTAATTGCAAGGTATCTAGGTCCTAAATTTATGAAATTTTTATATCATAAAGATTTTTGGAAGGGTGCTTGTCAAAAAAATGATTTTAAAAAAAGAGTTATTCATGGTCGTTTAGGCTACCCAGAGAAAAAAACAATTGCCCATCAGAGGCGTTTAATAGCAGAGATAATTAAAAATAATTCCATATTTTTATATGGAAAGGTTAATCAGAAACAGTTTAACAAGGAAGTAAAGGAATCTATGATTACCCTAAGCCCATTTGGTTGGGGAGAGTTGTGTAAAAGAGATTTTGAAGCTGTATATTACAGATCCCTACTATTAAAACCTGATATGTCCCATTTAGAAACTTGGCCGAATATTTTTATAGATGGAGAAACTTATGTCTCCTTTAAATGGGATTTATCCGACATGGAAGAGAAAGCATTATACTATTTAAATAATGATAGTAAACGGGAAGAAATAATTAATAATGCTTTTAATAATTACAAAGAGCAGTTAGAAATGCTTGATAGCAGATTTGAGACAATTCTTGAGGAGATTATTGATGAAAAAATTAGGGGTTAATAAAAGTTTTACAATTTTACTCTTTTTATCATTAATTACTATATTTCTAAGACTATTAACCCTAATGGAAGTAAGCCCTGGAGGTGACAATATTGATTATTGGTACTATGGAAAAGCAATAATTAATCAGTACCAATACGGTGAACTATTTCATAGAAATATCCGATGGGGCATTTTGATACCGGTAACTGTTTTTCAAATGGTTTTTGGAACCTCTGTCTGGGTTATATATTTAATACCAATAACAATGGCTGTACTTTTAAATATTAGCATTTATAAAGTTGGTAAAAAAGTTTTTAATCAAAATACTGCATATTTAACTATTATTATTGTTCAGATTTTCCCTTATATGATAAGAGTGGGAAGTCAGTTGTTTTTAGCATTATTTTCAATGAATTATTTGCTTTTAAGTTTTTATTTTTTACTTAAATATTTAGATAAGGATATAACAACAAAAAATCAAAGAATAAATTTTACTATTTCGGTTTTACTATTATTTATAGCTTATGAAACTAAAATTACTAATCTATATTTTTTAATTCCTTTTTTAATAATTATATATAGGAAAAAATCATTTATAGACGTTGTAAAATATTCATTAATATTATTGGGATTATATTTTATAGAGCATTTCTTATATTTTATTCTTGCTGGTTATCCATTAGGTCGATTACAAATAATAATGTCTACACATTTTGGTAGTCAATCAATGACATTAGGTGAAGGAGTAGAATTTAATGGAACATTTTTGGGGTTATTCGAGAGGTTTTCATTAAAGAACTTTCCTATTTATTGGCATTTAACACTTTGGGGTGGTTTACTATCAGGTTTTATTCTTAAGAAAATAGGTAAAAAAAATATATACGTAACAGATATAATTGTTGTTATTATTTCCTTTACAATTATTCAGACTCTTGGAGTAAAATCTATAAGTCCATTTATTCCATTCGAAGACTTTATTGTCAGGTATTTTATGCCAATCTTACCCTTGGCTGTTTTACTAATATCGGAGCTAATTCTTGTACTTATTCCCGGTTTAAAAAGAGTTAACCCTGTTATTCTCTTTTCTCTACCTGTAATTATCCTTGTTTTTACAGGATTATTTTATAATAAACTACCAAATGGTGCAAAAGAGTATATAAATAACCCTATAGATATTAAAAATCATAATTTAGTGAAAACAATAAGATATGAAAAAGAGTTAAATGAACTAATAAAAAGTGAACCTATAGCTTGTGTCATTTCAAATCCTAATGGTAAAGAGGATAAAAGAGATAGCCATAGAGCTCTTGATAGCGTAAATAGACTTTTTCTAAAATTAGAGAAAGGTGTAGGGAAATATGAAACCTCCGAGGTTAAAGATGCTAATGGAACTATCTATAAATGGATAGTAACTTCTAACAATAGTAGTTTTGACCCTAAGAATGAATATATTAGAGTTTATAGAATGCCTTTTGAATATAAATTAGTAAACCAGGGTAATATATGAAGAAAAAGTTTGTACTTTTTATTTTAGGAGGAGGAGTGAGTTATTTTCTTAAAGTAGCACTATCCTCTCTATTCAATGTAGTTTTAGATTTTAACTATAATATAGCATACGCCTTAACCCTGTCTTTAGTTATTTTATATAATTTTTTTTACAATGTTTTTGTAACTTTTAAGGTTAGAGGTGGTTTAAAAGGACGTTTTGTCCGTTATGTAAGTTTTGTTATTATTTTTAATGGTTTAGATTATTTACTTGTTTTACTTTTAAATAATATATTAAATTTATTTCAGTTATCAATTTTTATAGTGACTGGGTGTTTAATGATAGTAAAATTTTTTGTTTTTAATAAATGGGTTTTTCATGATCAGATAGGTAAAAATAAGGAGATTAACAGTGAAATTAATAATTCAGATCCCATGTTTTAATGAGGAAGAGACTCTTCCTGTAACATTAAAGGATCTTCCCCGGGAAATTCCGGGAATAGATAAAGTAGAATGGCTTATTATAAACGATGGAAGCAGGGATAGAACAGTTGAGGTTGCTAAAGCCTGTGGTGTTGACCATATTGTTAGCTTTACAAAGAATAGAGGTTTAGCTGAAGGTTTTAGAAAAGGTCTTGATGCCTGTTTATCCCTTGGTGCAGACATAATTGTAAATACCGATGCTGATAACCAGTACGATGCAAGCTGTATCCCGGATTTAGTAGAACCTATTATTTCTGGTAAAGCCGATATTGTTGTAGGAGCCAGACCAATAGCCGACATTGATGATTTTTCCTTTATTAAGAAGAAATTACAGAAACTTGGCAGTAAAGTAATGAGAACTATAAGCGGAACTAATGTTCAAGATGCTCCAAGTGGATTTAGAGCATTCAGCAGGGAAGCTGCTATGAGATTAAATGTATATTCTGAATATACTTACACTTTGGAAACAATTATTCAGGCAGGTGCAAAAAATCTTAATATTGTAAATGTTCCTATTAAAACCAACGGAATGACAAGACCATCCAGACTATTTAAAAGTATGACATCCTATATTCGAAGATCTATAAAAACAATGATATGGGTTAGGATTATATATAAACCATTCCCTTTCTTTTTTAATAAAGGATTACTCTCATTTATTGCAGGAGCAATATTAGGATTAAGATATCTTGTATTTATGTTTAGTGGTGATGGTGGTGGACATACACAATCTCTTATATTATCTTCAATTTTAATATTGTTTGGTGCAACAATGATGTTAGTAGCATTTTTAGCAGATTTACTAGCTGTTAATAGAAAATTATTAGAAGATATTAAGTATAATCAGTTAAAGGAACGGAAATAGATGAAAAAACTTTTATTATTTTTGCTGCTGGTATTATCTATATCTATATTTGCTAATGGAAGTAATAATCCCAACAATAAAATATATAATGACATAGATTATTGGTATGGTCTTGGTTTAATTGATAGGCTACCACCAATAAGACCCTATTCATCCCAATATATAATACATATCTTGAATATAATTGTTGAAAATGGAGATGATCAGGATGTTATTAAAGCTAAAAATTATTTAGCTGAATACAGTAATACCAGACTAGATATGAAGGTTAACAGTAAGAATTTTTACAACTTTGATATACCTAAAACTGTATCGAGTTTTGGTATTGATGCCAATGTTAATCCAATAAAAAATGTTTATGCAAATATTGATGTAAATATTAATTTTATGAATATAACCGATTCTGATTTTTTCCCAGCTTATAGAGAGCTTGGTATCGATTTTAATATCGATGACTCAGACTTTTCAGTGATGGATATAGATATTGGAATGTATCAAGGGTTAAATATGAGCTCATCTTTTGGTAACGAAAATATGTGGTTTCAAAGCGGAATTATGAGAACAGGTTTTGGTCCTCTTTTTTCTGATAGTGTAGTGCTAAATCCATCTTCACAGCAGTCTACCCATTTCTCTTACACCTGGATGCACAATAATTTTACACTATCCTATCTTTTCTTACCAATATTAGCTAGCGATAATGAAGGTAACGATCTACGTGATAATAAATATTTAGCTATTAGAAGTTACGACTTTTACTTTACTAAATGGTGGAATTTTCAATTCTTTGAAAGTGTGATCTATGGTAGATCCGGAGTTAAACCAGAATACTTAATTCCATTTGGACAGTTCTTTTACAGTGCAGGAATGAGCCAAACATTAGATGTGAATTCTATGATGGGAATTAGTAGTGTTTTTAATCTACCCCAAAATATTAATTTGAAAAGTACCCTTTATTTAGATGATGTTAATTTTAAAGAGGTTGTTAAACTTAATTTTGATTCGAAAATGAAACTAGCTGGGCAGTTTGTAGGAGAATGGAATATTCGTAGCCAGGTTTTAAAAACTTTATCCCTGGGCTATACTGCAATTCTCCCTTATATGTATACGCATATAGATTATGAAGATAATTCAGATAGAGTTGAAAGTGATTACAATGAAAATCAGAGTTTTAACTATCAAAACTATACCCATGCAGGTAAAACCCTAGGACCATATAATATGGATCCTAACTCTGACAAAATCACCCTGGTATTAGGAACCAAGTTGCCCTTGGATTTACTGTGTAATTTTAATCTTAATTTAATTAGACACGGAAATGCGACCCCTGATGATTCTGATTCATCAGTCAATTTCCCATCGGATGGGACTATTTTTGATCCTGGTTTTAGTTCTTTCGGCAGATATATGTATACCTTATCCAACCCTTTTCTAACTCAGGATATCATTGAAACAACATTAATGGGTAGTTTAAATATTTCTACTCCTAACTATACATTAGGTAGTGGGGAAATTAGTTTTGGAGCAGGTTACACTTACAGTTTTACCAACAACAAAGATCTAATTGATGGAAAAACTCAACATGAAAATTTAGTTGAATTATCTTTTGAGTATAAATTTTAATGAGTAATAGCCCCAAAAATATAGCTTTTGTTATTTCGGGATTAGATGTTGGAGGGGCAGAACTATTAGTTGTAGAGACAGTTCTTGCCCTAAAATCCTATTATAATTCAGTACATTTATTGTATCTAAAAAATTGCAACTCATTAATGGATAATAATAAGTACAGAGACTTAAACCCTCTATATTTGGATTTTGATAAAAACGGTTTTATTAAAAGTACTTTAAAATTAAGAAAATATATTAAAAATAATAAAATAGATATTGTTCACAGTCACTTATCATTAGCTAATATAGTAACCAAGGTTTCTTCTATAGGTTTATCGAAATTATCTTTTTATAATACATACCATAATATGGATAAACGACTGGCAATGAAGAAACCTAGTGTTTTTGTCTATAATTTTATTGATAGATTTTTTGTAAACTTTTTTAAAAATCATTTCTCCATTGCCATATCAAATGCCGTAAAGAATTATCACTGCCAAGTTGTTAAATTAAGGCCTGGAAAAGTATTAACAATATATAATGGAGTCTTTAAGAATGGGCAATGTTTAAGAGCTAATAGGGGTTATAGTGATATTCAAAAAATTCTTACAGTTGGTCGATTGGAAGAAGTAAAAAATATTGGGGAACAAATATATTTTATAAAAAGAATTAAAGAGTTAGGTTTTGACAATGTTTCATTGACTATAGTTGGGGATGGAAGTGAAATGGATAGGTTAAAAAATCTGGTTGATAATCTGCATTTAAACCATTGTGTTGAATTTCTTGGTTCCAGATTAGATACAGAAAATATATTTCCAAATTACGATTTATTTATTTCCAGCTCTATTGTTGAGGGGTTTGGATTAACAATTTTGGAAGCTATCTCCTATGGACTACCTGTAATAGCAACAAATACACCTGCAGTAAAGGAAATTTTACAAAATGGTAAATACGGTTTTCTATATAGTAGCGGTGATTTAGATCAATTAGTTAATACCTGGCAAAAAATTGTAAATGTAAATAATATTAAAGATTTTGTAACCGAATCTTACAATTATTTTAAAAATAATTTTTCGTTTGAAACTTATTTACAAAGAATTAAAGATTTAGAGTAGTTCAATTTCTGTAATAAATTTATCAACCCAAATAAAATTATGTTCTTCTGCTCTTTTTTTACAAAGCATTTTAGCATCTATATAACTATCATGATTTAAAAGTGTTTTAATACGATTTGCAATACTTTTAGGTTCTGCTGTTTCAAAGAGTAATTCTTCATAATATAAAATTTCTTTCATACCCGAATTATTACTTGCAATTACAGGAGTTCCTGTAAACAGTGACTCCAGAATTACATTTGGATAACTGTCGTAAATTGACGGAACTATCATTAAGTCATATTTTCCAATAATTGAAATTGGATTTGAAATAGCATTGTTTAGTTGTACTATTTCTTCTAAATTATTTTCTTTTATAAATAGCCCTAATTTTATTTTTTCTTCACCATACCCATACATATCTAATTTAATAGGGTGTGCAGAATCATGAAGAATTTTTATAGCATTTAGAAGAAAAATAGCTCCTTTTCTGTCACTATAACTTCCCAGAAAAATAATTGTTTTAAGTTGATTACTATTATTTGTATTTCTAAATTCTGGTAAAAACCATGATTCGTTTATACTATTAGGTATAATTGATGTTTTTCCTATTTCTGTTCTTGTCCTTGTACAAATATCATCTCTATCGAATGCTGTTTGGAAAATAATTTTGTTAGAAATTTTAGTTAAGTCTTTTTCTATAAATAGCATTTTTTTTAACTTTAAAAAAGTTTTTAAGTTATTACTTTTTCTATAATTATCATTTTCATCTTTTAGTGCCCGAAAAGTATTGCTTCTAAATGCAAATATTATTTTTGCTTTACGCAATAATTTAATTAGCTTTAAAGATAGATAATTTGTCTCTCCAAAGGATAAAACAACATAAGAGTCTTTTTGTAATTTAAGAATAATTGGTAGTAATTTTAATGCTTGTTTTAAAGAAAATGGTAATCTTCCCTTTGTAACAGGGGCAACTTTTATTGTTATAAAATTATAACTTTCAGTATTAATTGTATTAGACAATATAACTATAACTTTATTGTTTTTTAAGCTTATTTTGTTTAGTAATTCTAAATATCTTTTGTGGCTGCCTGTTTTTATCTCATCTCTTAAAAAAAATCCTATTATGGTTGGCTTCATTAATTTCCTTCTATATAATGATGAAAGATTAATTTATTAAAGAATTAGTTTCAAGGATTAACAATGAAAAAATTATTTATTATATTAAGTTTACTTTTTTTTAACTTAGCTTTTACATTTGCCGATTTTTCTTTCCAATCAATTGCAGATCAGTATACTCGTTTCGAGGAGATTTCAGGAAATAGAGAGATTTCCCTTTCAAATTTTAATACTGATCCATTGAATTATTCCTATAACTTTTGGAATAACTTTAGCTATAATTTAAATATTTCAAGGTTTAATAGTTTTAACTTAGACATTATATCTCCTGAGATATTTGTATCCTATAATCATGACTATGCTTCTGGAGGAAGCGATAGAGCTGCTTTACAGGGTAAGGGTATTAATTCATCAGTTATTTCCGGTTTTTTATTTTATAATAAATACTTTAGTCTTAGATTTAGTCCTGAAATATTTATCTCTCAAAACTCAGACTTTGAAATTGTACCAACAGCGTTTAGTTCCGGGTATGGGGACTATTGGACTGTTTTTGATAATTTACAAAGGTATGGGGATGATCCCTTTTACATACTTTCTCTTGGACAGAGTGCTATTAGGATTAATTATTCAAACCTGTCTTTAGGTATTGGAACTGAAAATATTACAACAGGTTTTGCCAAGAGAAACAGTTTTTTACTTAGTAATAATGCCCAAGGGTTTCCTCATGTTGATTTTGGTTCAGAAAAACCCTTTACTATTAAATACTTAGGTAGTATTGAACCAAAGATGCTATGGGGAGTCTTACAGGAATCTCCTTATTTTGATGATAATACAAGTAATGATTATGGGTGGATTTCTGGAATGTTTGTTGGATACACTCCAGCTTTTGCAAAAAACTTAATGATTGGATTTAACCATTTATACACTTCGCCACTATCTGAATGGGATTACAGAGATTTGGTTGGTGGAATTCCTGGTGTTGACAGTATAAATACACCTGGGGATTCTGGTGATAATGATATGATGGTTTCCCTTACTTATAGATGGGTATTTCCTAAGTCTGGGTTTGAGATTTATGGGGAGTGGGCTAGAAATGATAACTATACATCATGGTTACAACTATATAGTTTTCCTGAGCATACCCAGGGGTATACACTTGGGTTATCCTCTATTTTAGCTCAAATAAATTCACAGGCTTACTTTCAGTTATCTATAGAATATACCGACAGCATGAGAGAAAGAACTGCACTGTTTAGCCCTGCAGGTCCATGGTATAGACATGGATATGCTGGTTGGACACAGGGATATACTAATAATGGTCAGATTATTGGTTTGGATATTGGTCCCGGATCAGAAAGTTTATGGCTAGAACTAAAATATATATTCCTAAAGGGTTCCCTTTCATTAATTGCCGAACGTGTAGTAATGGATAAAGACTATTACTATGAAGTGCGAGACGGCTGGGGTTTAAGTTCTAAAAACGATGTTTATGGTGTTCCAACTTTTTTTAACCTTGGACTTCAATATATTTACAATTTAGATAAATTTCAAATTTATGCCGGGTTTATGAACAACTTAAATTTTAATAGAAACTTTGTAAAATCATATCATCAAAATAACCTTCATTTTGAATTTGGAATTACATCAACTTTTTAGTTCCTTTTTATGAATAATATTTATTTTCATAATATAGACAATTATTTTTTGTACAACATCGGCAATTAAAAAACCAAATAAGCCATAATTCCCTTGTAAATAGATGATAATGGCTATAAATACTATATTTGAGATAAGGTTTATAGATACTTTATTCTTTACAAAACCTAAGGAGATAATTAGTGGATCTAAAGCTGTAAATAGTACGGATACATAATTATATGCTATATAAAAAACTAATAGATTCCAGGATTTAATATATTCTTCGCCAAATACTGGTCCTATAAGAAATTTAGAAGAGATTACAAAAATTATGAAAAAGGGTGCACCAGCAGCAAGCAGTATTAAACCTACTTTAACACCATCTTTTATTGCAGATTTTCTCTTTCCGTTGGCAATTTTACTTGAAAGCTCGGGAAAGATAGCATAGTAAATAGAGTTTGTAATTTTTGTTAAAATTTGATTGAATTGAGTAAATAGTTTAAATGTACTAACAGCTTCGTTGGAAAGGTATTTAGATATAAAAAATTTATCCAGCTTTTTTTTAGGAATATTAATTGTGCTTTCTATATTTGTCCATAATGCAAATTTTACAAAATCCTTCCAATCGAATATTTTTACTTTCAAAAAATCTAATAAATTATTCTTTTTTAACACATATATTGCAAAAAATATCATTGTAAGCTGTTCAATTAAAATAATAATAATTAATAATATTATAAAATTGTTAGAACTTAACTTCATATATGAACCAATTAATACTAGTAGCAATTTAATTAAGGAATTTACTATTCTATGGGATGATAATAGTTTAAATTCCTTTAGCAATCTAAGAATACCAATAGGTGTTCCTGTAATATTGGTTAGAATTAATAGAGAAAAAATTAATGTCATATTTTCCTGTTCTTTTGTCCAGTTAAAGAAATATGAGAAAATAGAAATGGATAACAATGCCGCAATTGTTCCCAATATTGCACTAATTACATCGAAATATAGACCTGTTTTAATTATTGATTTAAATTTTAGATTATCGTTATCTATAATAGCCTTTGATCCAAAGGTAATTAATGCTTGCCAACATTGAAAGTTTAATAAGCTATTAAAGGTCTCCATATAAGTTTGCATTATAACAAACTCTCCATGCCTATTAGCCCCAAGTGTTCTAATGATAATAGCAAATGAAACTAGACCTATTAATGATCCTCCAAAACTTCCTGTTAATAATATTCCACTATTTTTTATAATTTTTTTTATAAAATCCTGCTTTAACCATTTTTTTAAAGAGATTTTCATTCTTTAACCTTTATCCCTTTATCACCACCCAAAATTCTCTTTAAAATATTTTTA
>JAFGYD010000190.1 GCA_016936295.1 Spirochaetales bacterium
ACCCAAAGTATAACTCTAAATCTACTTATTGGAATAATAATACTTTTTCTTAGTGTTATATTAAGTAACTATATATTTAGAATATTTGATGTTTCACAAGAAGTTTATAATAATTCTGTTCTTTATTTCAAAATTATATTAGTTGGAATTATCCCAATGTTTATCTCATTTGCTTTTTCAGCAATACTTCGTGGTGCTGGAGATACAGTTACCCCAATGAGAATTACAGCAATTGCAAATATTCTAAACATAATTGGAAACTATGTTTTAATTAAAGGTGTTGGCCCATTCCCTGAGTTGGGAATTGCTGGAGCAGCATGGTCGACTACAATATCAAGATTTATTGCTCTTCTTCTATATATTTATAAAATTTATATAAAAGATAGTAGTATAAAATTAAAACCATCTTTATTTTTATCAAAAAAAATTGTTAAACCTCTTTGGGAAATAAGTCTTCCTGGAGGAATAGAGCAAGGATTAATGCAACTTTCTTTTGTTGTTTTAGGTGTAATAGTATCTAAACTTGATACTATTTCTGAAGCTACTTTTAGAATCCTTATACAGATAGAATCACTTTCTTTCATGCCAGCTGTTGGAATGTCTATTGCTGCAGCTACTTTGGTAGGACAAAGTCTAGGCGAAAAAAATGAGAATAAAGCTGTAGAAATTGGTTATTTATCTTCATTCCTGGGAATTCTTTGGGGTATATTTATTGGTCTACTATTTATACTATTTCCATCATCGGCTATTGTAGTTTTTTCAAAAGAGAGTTCTATTCTTGAAACAGGTATAGGTGTAATGCTTTTTATGGGTATTAATCAGTTAGGTTTAAATTTTGTTATAGTTATGTCAGGTGCTTTAAGGGGAGCTGGGGATACAAAGTTTGTAATGATTGTAACTGTTTTAAGACTTTGGTTAATATTTATTCCTCTATCCTATCTTTTTATAAACAGAATGAATCTTGGTTTAGCTGGCGTTTGGTATGCTGAAATAATATCATTTATAGTTTTTTCTACCCAATTCTTTTTTAGATTTAAAAGTAGAAAATGGGTTAAAGATATCTAACCCATGAATTAATATATATCCAGTCGCTTTCATTAATGTCTGGATATTTTTCAACAAAAGAACCTTTTAAACCTTCATCCTTTGCTACACTATCTATATGAGCGAGGGCAATACCCATATCTAACGCTTGTATATTAAAATTTTTCATAGATGCGTTATATTTTTCATTTTTATCCCAAAAAAGATGTATTGCATTAAATTCTACAAGGATTCGCCAAGGTTGTTTATTTGAAGCAGAAGGTGCATATTTTACTGCTTCTAGCAGACCTTTTAATTTTGAATTTAATCCTTCCCAAATAGCGGGTAAAACTAAATTATCTTCTACAATAAAAAATATTTTTTCATCGTCTAATCTTTTATTTGATTGAGCAATAGTTCTAACTAATTTTTCAGTAATTGAAGATTTATCCTCTTTAATTCCAATTGGAGTTATGGCTGGAACAATAAATCCTGATTCTAATCCCAGCGCATTGGCTACAAAACCACGACCAAATGTACCACCAAGCCAACATGTTGAAATACCTTCTCTATTTAGATCCAAAATTATTTTTTCAAAACAATAACCATAATCTATAATAGATCTATCGTCGGACTCTGAACTCCCTGCTAAATATAAATTTGCTCCTTTAATTACTCCATAAGAAGTTAAATTACCTAATTCTTTAATATTTTCATCGTTAAGATTTATTAGAGTAAAATTATAACTTTTCCCAAAGGGACCAACCCATTTCTTACTCACTATATCTTGAATCACTTTAAGAGTTTTATCATCTATACCTTCGGGTTTAAAGGTTCTTACAGATCGTCTTGATTTTATGTTTTCTAATTCTTTCACGTATAAAATATATCAGTAATGTTAAGAATAGTCAAAGAAATCATATATAGTAGCCCTTCGGTTATATACATTATGTTAATATAATGTTATTTTTCCAATTCACAACTGGAAACAGTTTGTTTGGAGAAATAATGACATTTGAACAACTAGGATTAAAAGAGGAATTACTTAAAGCTGTAAGTAATAAAGGATATACAGAGGCAACACCAATTCAAGAAGAGTCTATTCCTGCAATTTTAAAAGGAAGAGACCTTTTAGGCGGTGCTCAAACAGGTACAGGAAAAACAGCAGCTTTTGCCCTACCAATATTAAATAATTTAAGCGAAAAAGAGAGATTAACAAAAAATCCAAGGGCTCTTATACTTACACCTACTAGAGAGTTAGCTGCTCAGGTTGGTGAAAGCTTTAGAAATTATGGTAAACATTTAAATTTAAACTCAGCAATTATTTTTGGTGGTGTAAAAATTAACCCACAAATATCTACATTGAAGAATGGAGTTGATATTTTAGTTGCTACACCAGGGCGTTTACTAGATCATATAAATCAAAAAACTGTGAAATTAAATTCAATAGAAGTATTTGTCCTTGATGAAGCAGATAGAATGTTAGACATGGGGTTTATAAAAGATATTAACAAAATAATTGCATTATTACCAAAAGAGAGACAAAACCTCCTTTTTTCAGCGACTTATGGCACAGAAATTAGAGAATTAGCTCATGGATTATTAAAAAATCCTAAATCTGTTGAAGTTACAAAAAGAAATAGTGCAGCAGAAAAAGTAACCCAAATAGTACATAAAATTGACAAGAATAGTAAAAAAGATTTACTAAAATACATCATTGAAAAAGAAAATTTATATCAAGTTCTAGTTTTTGTAAAAACTAAACATGGAGCAAATAGATTATCCAAATTTCTGGATAAAAGTGGAATTCCATCTGCAGCTATACATGGAGATAAAAGCCAGGGAGCTAGAACAAAAGCATTAAAAGATTTTAAATGTGGTGATTTACAAGCACTAATAGCAACAGATGTTGCAGCAAGAGGTTTACATTTAGAGGATTTAAGCCACGTTATAAATTATGATCTACCTCAAGTGGCAGAAGATTATGTTCACAGAATTGGTCGAACTGGAAGAGCAGGGAAAAGTGGTATTGCAATCTCTTTAGTTTCAAATGATGAAATATCTCAGCTTAAAAAAATTGAAAAAATGCTAAAAAATAATATTGATATAGTTGCGGTTAAAGGTTTTAAACCTCCTAAAGATGAAAATGGAGCAAGCAATAAAAAGAAAAAAGTTCCTGATCCATTTCAATACAACCCTAAAATTCATAAAAAAAGAAAATACTAATTATTACACAACCCGCATGTCGATCTAATAACAATATTTGTTGGAAGAAGAATTTCTTGCGGGGTTGTTTTTCTTCCCTCAAGTAAATCATCAAGTAATAATGCTGCACTTTGTCCAATTGAGAATGAATTTTGCGCAATTGTTGTTAAATCTAGTACAGAAGAAATTGGTAAATCATCAAAACCCATTATTGAAAGATCCTTAGGAACACTGATACCAAGATTTTTCGCAGCCTTTAATGCACCATAGGCCATAATATCACCTGAACACATAATTGCTGTAACCTTTTTCTCTAATAACATTTTTTTAACTATAGATTCTGTAAAATCCATATTGTAATCACCATACAATAAATTGTCGTAATCAAACATTAAGTCATTTTCATTATAAGCTTTCAAAAAACCGTTTAAACCATCAATATCAACTTCTGATTTCTTATCACCAGTAATATATGCTATATTTATATGTCCCAAACTCAAAAGATACTTAGTCCCATTGTAAATACCAATAGAAGTTTCACACCCAACAAAATTAGTATTTTTTCCTATTTTTCTTCCTAAAAAAACAGTAGGGATAGAAAGTTTTAATAATTTTTTTTCAAAGTTATTTTCATGATGCGTTGGTAAATATATCAATCCTTTAATTCCTAGATTCAATAGCTTATATACAGAATCAACAGATTTTTCATCGTTATTACCAGAGTCCATAATAATTACATTGTATCCAAAGTTATCTAGAGTATCCTGTACCATTTTCACTAAATCCGATGAATATGGATTACTAATATTTGGAATAACAACACCAATATATGTATTTTTTTTGTCAAATGTTCTTATTCTGCTGTTTTTTATATAATTTAAATCATTTATAGATTTATTTACTCTCTCTATAACATCGCTACTAACACCGGAAAAACCATTTATTACTCTGGAAACCGTTGCTATTGAAACCTTAGCATCAATCGCTACATCTTCAATAGTTACTTTTTTATTATCAGATTCATTCATACTTATATTATAAATGAGAGTTTAATTATATACAACAAAATTATTGTTTTCTGTAAATTTTACATTTTTTTACATATTTTTACATTTTATATTTTACATGATTTAAATGTTAGACTATTATGTTAATAGATACTATAAATAGATTAGGAGACCGTATGAGAATTGTAGATATTATTCAGAAAAAAAGAGATGCAGAAGTATTAAGTAGTGAGGAAATTTCATTCTTGCTAGATGAGTATATGGTGGGAAATGTGCCTGATTATCAGGTGTCAGCATTTCTAATGGCTACTTATTTTAACGGTATGAATAAAAATGAGTTAAAGGTATTTACTGAAAAAATGATGAATTCAGGGGATATTATAGATTTCCCAGGAATTAAAAAATTCTTAATTGATAAGCATAGTACAGGTGGTGTTGGTGATAAAACAACCATAGCTTTAGCTCCAATTTTTGCTAGTTTTGATATTGGAACTGCAAAACTATCTGGTCGTGGATTAGGTCATACTGGAGGAACTATTGATAAATTTGAGTCAATAGTAGGATTTCAATTCCCTGAAACAAAAGAAGGTTTAATCGACTTAGTAAACAAATGTGGAACAGGTATTATGGGATATTCTGATAAAATTGTCCCTTTAGATAAAAAACTTTACTCTTTAAGGGATGTAACAGCGACAGTTCCTAGCATACCATTAATAGCTGCGTCTATTATGAGTAAAAAATTAGCTGTACATGCAGACGGAATAATTCTTGATGTAAAAACTGGTAGTGGTGCTTTTATGAAAAGCCTAGATGATGCACGATTATTAGCTAAAACAATGAGAGACATTGGTGATTCAATGGGAAGAAAAGTTGTAACTTGTATAACCGATATGGACCAACCACTAGGTTTTGCAGTTGGAAATACTCTTGAAGTAATAGAGGCCATAGAAACAATTAAAGGCAGGGGACCAAAAGAGTTTTCCTACTTAGTTGAAACACTTGCGGCTATTGGTTTAATGCTTAAAGGTGATGTTGATAACCTCGATAAAGGTAGAGAAATGGTTCTTGAAATTATTAAAAGTGGTAAACCTGTAGAAATGTTAAAAATGTTTATTGAAAATACTGGTGGAAATCCAAAAATTGTAGATGATTACAATCTCCTTCCTATAGCAAAAAATAAATTATCAGTTAAGTCTAATAACAATGGTTATGTATCTGCAATTGAAGCTGAAAGCATTGGAAAATCCGCTATGATTTTAGGAGCAGGAAGAGCAACTAAAGAAGATATAATAGATCATGGAACAGGTATTATATTGCATAAAAAGATTGGTGATAAGGTAAATAAAGGTGATGAATTAGCGACAATTTATTATAATGATAGTAAAAATCTAAAAGATTCTGAAGAGATGATATTAAGTGCTTATGCTTTTAGTACAGATTTTATAGAACCTAGAGATATTATTCTTGAAATAGAATCGGTATAATTATGAAAAAGGTTGAACTACATCTACACTTGGACGGATCTTTAAGGGTTAGTACACTAAGGGAGTTATCTCCCTTAGAATATAAAGAAAAAATAGAATCTTTTGTTTCTGTTAATTCTAATGATAGAACTCTGGTTGATTATTTGAAAAAATTCGACTTGCCAATACTTATAATGCAATCTAGTGAAGTTTTAGAGAGAGTGGCTTTTGAACTTGTAGAAGATCTTTACCATGATGATACAATTTATGCAGAAATTAGAGTCGCTCCTATACAGCATATGAAGGAAGGATTATCTGACTCAGAAGTTGTTCAATCAATTTTAAAAGGAATTGATAAAGGCATTACCAAATATAAAATTAAAGTAAAACTTCTATTATGCGCTATGAGGCATTTACCAGAGGAAGAAAACTTTTTTTTAATTGATTTAGCTCAAAAATTCAAAGATGAAGGAGTTGTAGGTTTAGATTTAGCAGGAAATGAGAAAGATTATCCTGTAAATCTATTTAGTAACTTCTTTAAAAAAGCTAAAGAATTAAACATTCCATTTACTATTCATGCAGGTGAAGCTACTGGATATAAAAGTATTCTAGATTCAATTAAATTAGGAGCGAAAAGACTAGGACACGGAATAAGAGCATACGAGGATAAAGAAACCCTTAAAATTATTAAAAATGATAAAATTTGTTTAGAGTGCTGTCCTATAAGTAATTTCAATACAAATGCAATTATTGATTTTGATAAGTATCCATTAAGAGAGTATTTAGACTTAGGATTAAATGTAACACTAAATAGCGATAATAGAACTGTTTCTAATACTAATTTTAATAAAGAGATTGAGTTTCTAAGGAAACACATTAGACTTACAGATAAAGATATTCTAAAAATGAATATAAATGCTATTAATAGTGCATTCATAAGTGATGAAGAGAAAATTGAATTAATTAAATTATTAATATAAGAGGAGATATATATATGAAATTAAATAGATTTATAGACCATACAGTACTTAAGGCTGTTACAACGGAAACTGATATTAAAAATCTTTGTAAAGAGGCAATTGAGTATAATTTTTATTCGGTTTGTGTTAATGGATCCTATGTTCCACTGGCAAAAAAAGAACTTTCAGGCTCTGATATTAATATTGCAGCGGTTGTTGGCTTTCCACTAGGTGCAATGAGTATGGAAGCAAAGGTTTTTGAAGCAAAAGAAGCAATAAAAAACGGTGCAAATGAAATAGATATGGTATTGAATATTGGTTTTATGAAATCCGAAAAGTATGATGAAGTTGAAAAAGAGATAAAATCGATAAAGCAAGCAATTGGTAAGAACGTCTTAAAAGTTATACTTGAAACATGTTATTTAACTAAAAGTGAGATCAAGGATGCGTGTAAGTTATCAGTTAATGCAGGCGCAGATTTTGTAAAAACATCAACTGGATTTGGAACTGGTGGTGCAACCTTTGAAGATGTTGAAATTATGAAATCTGTAGTAGATGGAAAAGCTCAAATTAAAGCTTCTGGTGGTGTAAAGGATATTGAAACAGCAGAAAAATATATAAGCATGGGTGTAACAAGATTGGGTACAAGTTCCGGAGTACAACTAATGACTTCTGGAAAGGCAAAAGAAGGACAATATTAGGAGTTAATATGAAAAATATAGATAGAGTAACTCTAATAGTACTTGATAGTGCTGGGGTAGGATTTTTACCAGATGCAGAACTATTTGGAGATGCAGGAAGTAATACATTTGGACATATAGCAGAAAGTACAGGAGGTTTGAAACTTCCCAATATGGCTAGTTTAGGACTTGGGAATTTAACTTCAATTAAAGGTGTTGAACCATTAAAAGAGACTACTGGATCATATGGTAAGGCAGTTGAAAAATCTAGAGGTAAAGATACTACGGTAGGACATTGGGAGATTGCAGGTTTAGTTAAAGAGACTCCGTTCCCATCTTATCCAAATGGCTTTCCACAAATTGTTCTAGATGAATTAACTAAAAGAACTGGAAGAGAATCCTTATGTAACCTACCCTATTCCGGAACAAATGTTATTGATGATTTCGCAGAAGAGCAGAAAGCTACAGGGAAATGGATAGTTTATACATCGGCAGATCCAGTTTTGCAAATTGCTGCGCACGAGGATCTTATTTCAATAGATGAACTTTATAATGCATGCAAAATTGCTTTAGAAATTTGTAATGAATACTCTCCAGTAGCAAGGGTAATTGCAAGGCCATTTACAGGTGAAAAGGGTAATTATACAAGAACTGCAAGACGTCATGATTATGCAATAAGTCCAGATAAACCAACAATGTTAGATAGAATAAAAGATAGTGGTAAAGATGTTATAGCAATTGGTAAAATTAATGATATTTTTAATGGATGTGGTATAACAGATACTAGAGGTACAAATAAAAGCAATCTTGATGGTATTGAAAAAACAATATCAGCATTAAAAGAAAACACAAAAGGTTTAATTTTTACAAATTTAGTGGATTTTGACATGATGTATGGCCATAGAAGAGATCCTGTGGGATACAAAAATGCCCTGGAAGAGTTTGATAGATATCTCCCTGAATTAATTAATAATTTAAAGGATTCTGAAGTTTTAATAATAACTGCTGACCATGGATGTGATCCAACATTTAAGGGTTCCGACCACACAAGGGAGTATATCCCTATTCTGGTTACCGGTAAAAATATAAAAGCATCGGATCTGGGAGTAAGAGAATCCTTTTCCGATATAGCAGCAACAATTGAAGAGCTATTATTAGGGTCAAAATTAAAAAATAGTTTTGCACACTTAATTTAAAGGAAATTACATTGGATGATACTGAGATAAAAAAATTACTTAAAAAGGCAATAGACGTTAGGAATAATGCTTATACACCCTATTCAAATTTTAAAGTTGGTGCTTTGGTTATAGACGAAAACAATAACGAATATGTTGGTGTAAATGTGGAAAATGGTTCTTTTGGTTTAACAAACTGTGCTGAAAGAACCGCAATATTTTCAGGTATTACTTCTGGGATGAAAAAAATAAACGTATTAGTTGTAGTTGCTAATACAACTGAACCTGTTAGTCCTTGTGGTGCTTGCAGACAGGTTATGAGTGAATTTTCAGATGAAAAGACTATCATTATTTTAGGTAATACCAATATGGATTATAAAGTAATGGACATTAATGAAATATTACCATACAGATTTAAATTATAAGGAGAGATTATGAAAGATATTTTAGCATTAAAATCAGCAGCTGATTACATAAGAAGTAGAATAAAGGTAATGCCTACAAGGGCAATTATTTTGGGATCTGGTTTAGGAGAACTTGCTGACGATGTAAAGAATCCTGTGTATATTAATTATACAGATATCCCAGGTTTTCCATCATCTACGGCTCCAGGTCATAAAGGTAGATTAGTTATTGGTGAGCTTGAAGGTGAAAATGTACTTTTAATGCAGGGTAGATTTCACTTTTATGAAGGTTATGACATGAGTGTTGTAGTTTTCCCTATTAGAACTATGAAATTACTAGGTATTACAAATTTAATTGTTACAAATGCGGCAGGTGGAGTTAATAGATCTTTTACACCTGGTGATTTAATGTTAATAACCGATCACCTCTCAATGTTTTGTACAAATCCTTTAATAGGAAGTAACTACTCGGAATTTGGGCCTAGATTCAATGATATGTCAGACTCCTATTCAAAAGAGTATAGAAGCAAGATTAAATCTTCTGCGGCAGAAATTGGAATTGATTTAAAAGAAGGGATTTATGCCTATATGACTGGTCCTAGCTATGAAACACCAGCAGAAATTGTAGCACTTAGAACATTGGGTGCAGATGCAGTAGGTATGTCAACAGTTCCCGAAGTAATAACTGCAGTACATGCAGGGTTAAAAGTTATTGGAATCTCATGTATTACAAATATGGCAGCAGGAATTTTAGATCAACCTCTAGACGGTGATGAAGTTATTGAAACTGGACAAAAGGTCAAAGAAAAATTCTCAAAATTAATTATTAAAATATTAAAATCAAATATCATGTAAAACATTACACAATTGTAATTATTTTGAAATATACATGAAACCTACATACAATATATTATTCTTGTTATGTAGGAGATGTAATGGAAGATTCAATTGTTAAGTCTGTAGATATAAATGAAATTAATATAAAAGTTAAAGAATCCTCAAATTGGATTGAGAGATTTAGAAGAGAAATTGGTAGGGTAATTATTGGTCAGAATAGATTAATTGACAGACTGATAATTGCTCTATTAACTGATGGACACGTTTTGTTAGAGGGTGTTCCGGGACTTGCTAAAACTTTAACACTGAAAAGCTTGGCAGAATGTATAAATGTATCATTCAAACGTGTTCAATTTACACCTGATATGCTACCTGCAGATATTACAGGAACTGAAATATATAACCCCAAAAACCTTGATTTTATTATTAAAAAAGGTCCTATTGATGCAAACTTAATTTTAGCAGATGAGATAAATCGTGCTCCGGCTAAAGTCCAAAGTGCTTTATTGGAAGCTATGCAGGAAAAACAAGTTACAATAGGAACAGAGACTTTTGAGTTACCTAAACCATTTATGGTATTAGCGACTCAAAACCCTATAGAACAAGAAGGAACCTATCCTCTCCCTGAAGCTCAATTAGATAGATTTATGTTAAAAGTAGTATTAGACTACCCTACACCAGCAGAAGAAAGAATTATTATTGATATGGGAGGAAATAATCTTCCTAAGAAAATCAATAATGTTGTAGAAATTGAAGAACTTCTGGATTCAAAGAAAATAGTAAAAGAAATTTACATGGACGATAATATAAAGGATTATATTGTCTCTATAGTTTATGCCACAAGGGATCCGTTAAAATATGGTCTTGAGATTAAAGATTATATTAAAATTGGTGCATCACCAAGAGCGACTATATGCCTAAGAGATGGTGCTCGAGCACATGCTTTTTTAAATGGTCGTGGATATGTAACTCCAGCCGATGTTAAAGCCATTGCTCCAGATGTTTTAAGACATAGAATTGGTATAACATTTGAAGCTGAAGCTGAAGAATTAACAAGTATAGATATTCTAAATAAAATTTTAGATACAGTTCCGGTGCCATAAAATGGATAAAAACTTCACTAAAGATGTTCTTAAAAAAGTTAAATCCTTAGAGATAACAACAAAAAAACTTGTAAACGACGCTTTGTCTGGTCATTATCATTCGGTTTTTAAAGGCCAGGGTATGAATTTTAGTGAAATAAGAGAATATGTTATTGGAGATGATGTTAAGAATATAGATTGGAATGTTACAGCTAGGCAGGGAACACCTCATATAAAAAAATATAATGAGGAAAGGGAAAGAACAATACTATTGTTAATAGATATTAGCCCATCAACCCTATTTGGTTCTATTAAAAGTAAAAAGGATGTAATTGCAGAATTATCGAGTGTTTTAACTTTTGCTGCTGAAAAGAATCTTGATAAAGTAGGTTTGATTTTATTTACAGACAGAATAGAACTTTTCATTCCTCCCGGAAAAGGAAGAAGCCACTTATTACGAATAATTCGTGAAATTCTTTACTATGAACCTAAAGGGAAATTGACAGATTTAACAATTGTTTTGGATTTTTTAAATAAAAGTTTTAGCCGAAAAGTTGTTGCCTTTTTAATATCTGATTTTAATATTTTAAATAATCCTGTTGACTTAAAAGTTAAATTTAAAAGTACAGGGGTACATCACGATTTAATAACTGTTCGAATCACTGATAAAAATGAGATAGAAATACCCAATGTTGGAATTATAACACTAGAAGATTTAGAATCTGGAGAAATACTTGAAGTAGATACAAGTAGTAGAAGAGTTAGAAAAAATTATAAGAATCTAATCCTTCAAAAAAATAGTGATTTTGAAGGTATGATTAAATCTTGTGGAATCGATCTACTCAATATAGATACAGAACATAATTACATGCCAATACTAGTTAAATTTTTTACAATACGGGAAAAAAGAAAATAATGAATGACATTATAGAAATTTATGATCCAATTTATAGAGAACCGAATATAATTATTTATATTCTCCTAGGAATAATATTATTAGCATTAATATTTTTAATAGGAAGAGTAATATATAAAAAAATTAGGGAAAAAAGAAGTTTTAAATCACGTAGACACTACTATGAAGAGAGTATCAACAATTTAACAAATATTAAACTTCATATTGAAAAATTTGATAGTTATGAATTTTCAATGAAAATAACCAATATAATAAAAAAATATCTTGCAACTATATATGGGGAAAAAATAAAAGCTTTAACTTTAGAAGAGTTATTTATTAAATTAAATTTAAAAAATGATAATTTAGTAAACTTATTTAAAAACTCTATTGAAAAGGCCCAATATGGGAAGGAAGATTTAAGTATTAATACTAGACTAAATTGTCTTTCGGAAAGTGTTGAATTTATTACCTTAATTTACAATAAAATGGAGGTTCAAAATGATTAATTTTGAATATCCTTTATTTCTTTTACTAATCCCAATAGCACTTTTTATCCTTTATTATAAATTAACAAAAAAAAATATAAGTGGCATTGGTTATTCTCAATTATCAATATTGAAAATTGCATCTACAAAAAGTCATTTAAATAATATTCCATATTTTTTAAGAATAATTTCTATAATTTTATTCATCATTGCCTTAGCAGATCCAATCAAGGAAAACACTATAGAAGATAATAAGGCTAGTGGAATTGATATAATAATGGCAATTGACGTTTCTGGAAGTATGGACGGGTTGGATTTCTCAACTCGAACAAAAAAACAAAATAGATTGGATGCGGTTAAAACTGTTGTAAAGGAATTTATTGAAAGTAGACCTAACGACAGGATAGGATTAGTTGCTTTTGGGGGTTCACCATATGTTGCTAGCCCTTTAACTCTAGATCATGATTGGTTAATTAAACGTTTGGAATTACTTAAAACAGGAATGATAGAAGGTGGTACGGCTATAGGTTCTGCAATAATTTCATCTACAAATAGATTAAATAAAATTGAAAGCAAATCTAAAATAATAATTGTGCTTACAGATGGAGAAAATAACAGTGGTACAATTGAACCATTGCAAGCAGCAGAAGTAGCATCAGCTTTAAATATAAAAATTTATACTGTTGGTGCAGGGAAAGAAGGTGAAGCTCCTTATGAAGTTCAAGGCTTTTTTAATACAGAAATTCAATATGTTGATGTAAAAATAGATGAAGAGATGCTTACTAAAGTTGCAGAAAAAACTAATGGTGCATATTTTAGAGCTAAAGATATTTCATCACTTGAAAACATATATGAAAAAATTAATAAAATGGAAACAACAACAAGAACTGTTAATAAAACAATTCTATATAAACATTTGTTCTATTACCCTCTTATTTTAGGTTTTTTTATTCTTTTGATTGAGATAATTTTATCTTCTACAAAAATAAGGAGGATATTTTAATGGATTTTGAATACAGGAAAATCTTAGTTGTAATCCCAATAATATTACTTATTTTGATTCCACTCTTTGTGCTGAAACATAGAGATAATCAAACAAAATTAAAAGAATTTATAGGAAATAATATTTTTTTAGTTCCATCAACTAATAAGATAGTTTTTATAATTAGATACTCACTCTTACTCTTATCTATAATTTTAATTTTATTTTCAATTGCTAGACCAATACATGGGTATTTATGGCAAGAATCAACTACAACAGGATTAGATATTGTAATTGCTCTAGATACATCTAAAAGTATGGATGCCATTGATGTGAAACCAAATAGATTAATTCAATCAAAAATGGCTTTACTTGAATTATTAAGTAGTTTAAATGGAGATAGAGTTGCATTAATTCCATTTGCAGGTTCAGCCTTTGTAATGACACCATTTACTGCAGATTATGATATTGTTAGAGAGTCTATTAACTCTATAGATACAAATATTATTCCTAATAGTGGAACAAATATAAGAGATGCTATTATTGAAGCAAAATCTTTATTCAAAAACAGTAATAAATACAAAATAATTATATTGATAACTGATGGAGAAGATTTAGCAAAACAAGGTCTTGATGAGGCTAAGAAAATTTCTGAAGAAGGAATACAAATATTCACAATTGGTGTTGGGACAGAAGAAGGAGAACTTATCCCCGATCAAGAAAACCCTGGGCAATATTTAAAGGATAAGAAAGGTAGTTTAGTAAAATCCAAACTAGACACAGCTGCACTAAATGAAATATCAAGAATTACTGGTGGTGAATATTTACATCTATCTAATAGTAAAAATGCATTACTACAAATCTATAATCAAAAATTAATTGAATTAGAAGAAGAGAGAAAAACAGAACAAAAAAGTAGAATACCTATTGATAAATATAGATGGTTTTTATTACCAGCAGTAATTCTTCTTTTAATGGAATTTTTACTTGGAAATCGAAGGAAGAAAATAAATAAAAAGTCCTTATTTACACTATTATTTCTTTTATTAAGTAATAATATTTTTGCAACAAATGCGGATAATTTATTAATAAAAAAAGATTATCAAAAAGCTATTGAATTATATTCAAATGAGAAAAAAAGTCCTGAATCTCTATTTAACTTTGGCACAGCCTACTACTTGAATAAAAACTATGATAATGCAATTGAGACATATAATGAGGGTTTAAAAATATCTACCCCTAAATTACAGGAAAAAATACTCTTTAATTTGGGGAATAGTTATTATAGAAAGAGTGAAAATATTCAGGATATAAACTCCAAAATTGATACCTTAAAAAAATCGTTAGAGAGTTATGAGGGGTCAATACAATTAGGAAATAGTGATGACAAGGTTGTAAAGAACAGAGATTTTATTAAGAAAAAACTAGAAGAGTTAGAGCAACAGCAGCAAGATCAACAACAGCAAGATCAACAACAGCAAGATCAACAACAGCAAGATCAACAACAGCAAGATCAACAACAGCAAGATCAA
>JAFGYD010000191.1 GCA_016936295.1 Spirochaetales bacterium
CTAGATGTAGTTCGTAGAAAAATTGAGAAACTTAACGGATCAGTAAGTGTTTGGTCAGAGTTAGGATCAGGTACTCGATTTACAATTAAATTACCTTTAACATTAGCTATTATTCAAGGTTTATTGGTTAGAGTTGGAAATGAAATATTTGCAATACCTATTACATCTGTTGCAGAAAGCCATAGAATTAAACCAGAAGAAATTCGATTTATTGATAATTATGAAGTATTTAATGTACGTGAAGATGTTATCTCTTTATTAAGACTAAATAGATTATTTAGACTTCCAGATGATAATAATAGTGATTATAAATTTGTTGTTATTGTTGGAAGTGGTGAAAAACGAATGGGGTTAATGGTTGACTCTTTAATTGGTGAAGAGGATGTTGTAATTAAACCATTAAACGATCACTATACAAGTTCCCCTGGTATTGCAGGTGCTACAATCTTAGGTGATGGTACTGTTTCACTTATTATAGATGTAAGTCAATTGCTTGAATTAGGAATGAAAAATGAAGTAGCTGTGAGACAACAACGTGATGCTCTCATACTAGGACAGAGGTAATATTATGACAAATGAAAACAAAAGTGTAGCAGTTGAAGAACATGATATATCTGTAAATATTGATTATAAAATGGTTACTTTTACACTTGCCGGTAAAGATTATGGTATAAATATTATGAATGTGGCAAGTATTTCCAAAGCTGACAGATTTACATTTGTACCAAATACAGCTCCATTTGTTAGGGGAGTTTATAATCTTAGAGGTGAGATTATCTCAATTATAGACTTAAGACTTTTTTTTGGTTTAGAAGTAAAACCAAGGAAGGAGAAAGAGTCTGAAAACATGGTTATCCTTCAATTAGAACATGGTCATTTAATTGGAGTAATCGTAGATGAAATAGATAGAGTTGTAGGTGTTTCAAGTACAAGAATTCAACCATCTCATCCTCTTTTTGGAGATGTTAATATTGAATATATTAGAGGTGTAGTTGAAAATGAAAATAAACTATATATTATTTTAGATGTAGAAAAAATATTTTCATTAAACCCGGATGTTGTTGATAAACAGATAGCAACAATTGGATCTTTGAATAAAAAGGAAGTATTGTCTCCTGTTAAAGAGGAGTCCATTGATCTAGGATTTTTTAAAGATACATTAAGTACATTCAAAAAATTTCATGTATCAACAGTAAATCTTAATTGGTTAAAAGAGAGAGCCAAGATTTGGAAACAATATAGAAATGCAGAGAAAAAAGATTTTCAATTGGAATCCCTTGCTTCTGCAGACGAATTTTTACTTCCATTTTACTCTCCGCATACAGGTAAGTTTTGGGATAAAAGCTATGTAGAGACAATAAAAAATACCTTACCCAAAGTTACAACAGGTATTCTACAAGTTTGGAATCCGGGGTGTGGAAAGGGTTATGAAACCTACTCTTTGACATGTTTATTAAAAGAACATTATAAAGATACGCAAATTAAAGTTCATGCTGGTGATTCTGATCTACTTAGTATATCTTCAGCTCCTGCTTTAAATTTCTCTAAAGCTGATATACCTGATATTTTTAGTAAATATGTGATAGAATCTATTAATGGTTATCAATTTAATACTGAAATTAAAGACTCTATAAGATTTGAATATCATGATGTTTCAAATACAGATCATTTTGCTGGATATCAACTAATTCTTGCAAGAGATATTGTATCTTTTTTAAATGAAGAGAATCAGATGAAATTTTTTGCTGCTGTAAGTAAAAAAATGAAATCTGGAGGTGTTTTAATTTTAGGTGAGAATGAAGAGCTTCCAGATTCCGGTGAATGGACTTCTCATTCCGAAGGGACTTTAAAATTTTATATAAAGAAATAGAACTTTAGTAAAAAATATATTATGTTTAATAATAAGGAGTATAATCCATGAGAGTAGAATATATTAACCCATTTGTAGAATCAGCTTTTAATGTTTTGAAAGATGTTTTAGGTTCAGATGTTCAAAGAGGTGAACTATTTTTAAAAAGAACAACTCAACCTGTTATGGGAGTTGCTGCCATTGTTGGTTTAGCTGGAGATGTTGAGGGTCGTGTTCTTTTTGATATGAGCATGACAACTGCAATAGATTTAGCTTCGGCTATGAACGGTGAAACATTACCAAGTTTAGATGACTTGGGTAAAGCTACAATAACTGAGCTTGCTAATATGATCACTGCACAGGCTGTTACAAAACTTTATGATTTAGGATTTAAATTCGATCTTACTCCTCCAGCAATAATTACTGGTGAAAATATGCAAGTAACTGATATGGATGTAGAGGCTTTAATTGTTCCTATGGAGATGTCTATAGGTAGAATTGAAATTAACGTAGCTATAAGAGAGAGAAATTAAGACTATGAAATCAAATAGTGACTTACCATCGATCAATGAAAGAAAACCTGAAGGTAAAAATCCATCAGGTAAGGCTTACAGAGTTTTAGTTGTAGATGATTCTGTTTTTGTTACTAAACAGATTTCGCAGATTTTAAACTCTGAAGGGTTTGAAGTTGTTGCAACTGCTAGTAATGGTGAAGAAGGTTTGGAGAAATATAAGGAGTTACACCCTAATATTGATCTTGTTACAATGGATATTACTATGCCAAAGATGGATGGAGTTACGGCACTAGAAAAAATAGTTGAATTTGATAAAAATGCTAAGGTTGTTATGGTTAGTGCTCTAGGTAAGCAGGATTTAGTAAAAAAAGCATTACTTTTAGGAGCTAAAAACTATATTGTAAAGCCATTAGATAGAAAAAAAGTTTTAGAACGTGTTGTTAGTGTTTTAAAATAAAAAGAGAGCCTACAGGCTCTTTTTTTATGTATGGAGGTTTAATGAGTATACATATTAATGCTGAAAAAAGTCAGATAGCTGATAAAATTCTACTACCTGGAGATCCTTTAAGAGCAGAATTTATTGCTAAAAATTATTTAGAAAACCCTGTTTGTTATAATAATGTTCGAGGAATGCTTGGATATACAGGAATGTATAAAGGTCATAGAGTTTCAGTTCAAGGAACTGGAATGGGCCTGCCATCACTGTCTATATATGTAAATGAGCTTATAAGAGAATACGATGTTAAAAAATTGATTAGAGTAGGTTCTTGTGGTTCTATGCAATCAGATATTCATGTTAGAGATATAATTTTAGCTATGTCATCTTCTACAAATTCGTCTATGAACAAAAATCGATTTAAAGGTATGGATTTTGCTCCAACAGCAGATTTTAAACTTTTTAAATCTGCACTAGATAGAGCAAATGAAATGGGATTGAATGTTAATGCTGGTAATGTTCTTTCATCAGATTCTTTCTATACCGATGATCCTAATGAGTGGAAAATGTGGGCTGACTTTAATGTTTTAGCTGTTGAAATGGAGTCTTCTGCTTTATATACTCTAGCTGCAAAGTATGGAGTAAGTGCGCTTACAATTTTAACAGTAAGTGATTCCCTGGTTACATGGGAAGAAACATCTAGTGAAGAAAGAGAAAAAACTTTTACACAAATGATGGAATTAGCATTAAATACAATTATTAGTTAATAAAGAGTCTTTTTAGACTCTTTATTTTTTATACACTTCTTTTGGATCAAATATTTTTTTACCAATTACTACTAAATTATCACTATCTACTTTTCTGTAATAACAACTTTGGTAACCTTCATGGCAAGCCGCATCTCCAATTTGGTCAACAATTAGTAAAATTGAATCTAAATCGCAATCAACCCTAATCTCTTTAATTTTCTGATAATTACCAGATGTCTCTCCCTTTTTCCATAAAGAGTTCCTACTTCTAGAGTAGTATACTGCAATACCTGTTTTTAAAGTTTCATTGAATGATTCTTTATTCATATATGCTTGCATTAAAACTTCTTTTGTTTTGTAATCTTGGGTAACTACAGGGATTAATCCATTACCTTTATTAAAATCCAGTTCAATCATTACTTTCCCACCTATTGTTTTTTAAATATAATTTATAAGTAGTTTTAAGTTTTTCGTCTAGCCCATCTTTTAATAATAGGGATTTATTGTAAAAATTATTATTTTTTGAAACATTAATAACACCACTAGTTAGTAGATTTTCAATTAATAATTTAGATGCAAGAAATCTATCATATTTGTTAACAGCTAATATAGATATATTATCTAAAAGGGATATAACTTCCCATGTCACCTGTTCTGCCTGAGAGTAAATACCAATATCTTTATTCTGATCGCTAAATCTGGTAGGTAAATTATCAATAATAAAATCAATTTTTGATAGTAGAATTTCTAAGTTGAAATATCCTGATGCACAATTAAAAAGGATGGGCTTACCACTTGTTTCCGCATTTTTTATCTCTTCTTTTGATATTGTAACTCCAAGATCTGCACAATTTAATCTATTGTTATCATCTAATACCAATACACCACCTTTAGTATCTATTTCGGTTTTATATGAAAATTCAAACATAGCATCTTTATTATTTAGAGCTAGAAGAGATAGTATTTTGGGGTCTATGTTATAGCCTATATTATCAACATTTCCCAAAGAGATAAATCTAATCCCCTTCATATATAGTTCTTGAAAGATGCTTTTTAAAACATAAAAACATTGGCCATGACCACCTGGTAGTGGTAGATAATTAGTATCACTAGTCTTAAAAAAATCCTTTATAGTACCTTTTGATGAGTGGGTATATGCAGTAATTAGAGGTTGTATTCCAGAGATAACATTTAATATATTACTAGAGCTGTTTTGTAATAAATCTTTTAAATAGTAACTATTTTTTAACTCTTTATAATGGTTCATAATTTCATCATTATTTGTACTAGAAGTCATTTGAAAAACAGGAAAAAGATTTTTATCATCCCTCATAGTTCGATTTCGATACTCTTTCGATTGTAGTAATAGATAACGAAATTTAAGTTCCATGAATGATGGACCTGTTGATTTATCAGGGTTTATAAATGCAGGTGTAATTCCCTTTGCTTTTCCCGAGTAGATAGGCTTTAATTCATTAATAAATGTTTTATTAGAGGTATATATTTCGCTATTAAATTGTTCATTCTTAGTTGTATCAACATAACTTGTTGCAGACCCACCATTTAAAATACCAAAAGAAAAATAGGGATATAGATATATACCAATTTCTTCCAATGATTCTGAATCGATTATTGCTGGGTCTGATTTAAACTTTTCTACTATAGATAATGGTATATTAAATTTTGCAGCAAATAAGAGTAGGTCTTTTTGAGAAATTGATAATTTTACTTCTGTATCGAACTGGATTATATTTTCATTATTATTAGTAGGTAAATCCTTTACAGTAATAGGTTTTTCATTCCCAATTAATCCATTATTATATCTTTGTAATATATTTAAGGATAACTCCATATCTATATTATTCATCTGATTCATCTGTTTCTTCCATAAATAAAATATTAAGTTCTTCGTTTGTTGTAATGTCCTCTTTGCTATTTAATTGATTGTTAGTTGAAATTAAATCATTTAAATAAGATGAATCATCTTTGTTTTTTTGAATATAGTTTAAAAACTCACTGTCTTGGAGTATATTTTGAATTAGTAAATCATTACAAGTTTTATTATATAAAATTTGCAGTTTTATTAGTGAATGTATTTGATCATCCTTTGTTATAAGCTTTTCATTTTTTATTAAGTGGGATTTAAGGACTTGTATTGTTTTAAAAATAAAAATCATATCTTGCTTGATTTTCCCTTTAAAAAGTTCCTCATTCAAATTAATAGTTCGTACTCTGCTTAAATTTGTCAAACATAGCTTTAGAAAAAAAATATTTTCTTCATAATTTATAATTTTATTATAATTTTCCATATATCATTTATCGTAACTATCTATAATGTTCTTGACTCATATTTTCTAGTATGTTATTTTACTTTTAGCCTCTTTATTCACTGTTAGTGAATCATAGAAGTCCGCAAGGAGGAATAAATGACAAAATATGAATTAGTTTGTCTTTTTAGAACAAAAGAAGACAACTATGCTAAAGGTCTTGGAGCCGTTAAAGCTTTATTGACTGAAGCTGGTGCTGAGTTTTTAAAAGAAGAGGATATGGGTGATAAACCAGTAGCATATCCTATTAAAAAGGAAGACAGAGCACATTATCACTTTTTCTTAGTTAAATTAGAAGGTTCAAAGCTATTAGCTCTTGATGAACAATTTAAGCTTAAAGAAGAATTATTAAAATATCTTTTTGTTAAATCAGAAAAATAGATTATATCAGGATAGGGGTTGTAAATGGCTGATGATATTAACAGTGTTACAATTGTAGGTCGATTAACAAGGGATGCTGAATTAAAGTATACCAATAATGGATCTGCTGTAACCAAGCTAAGTCTTGCAGTAAATCGTTCACGTAAAGATGGAGATCAATGGGTTGAAGAGGCCAACTTTTTTGATGTAAGTCTTTGGGGTAAGAGGGGAGAATCTTTAAATCAATATTTACAGAAAGGAACCAAAATTGCTGTTTCAGGTGAACTAAGGCAAGATAAATGGGAACAAGATGGACAGTCTAGAAGTCGAGTTTTTATATTTGCCAACAACATACAATTATTAGGAAGTAATAGTTCAGGTCAAAGTAATCAAAATTATTCAGGTAATAACCAAAAGAATAGTTATAATAATGGTTACAATAATCAGTCTAATAATTTTAATAATAAACCGTCCTATGAAAATTATCCATCTGGAAATCAGGGTGGAAATGGTAATTTTGAAGACGACATACCGTTTTAAGTTTAGGAGTTAACTATGAGCGATGAGCAAAGAGTAGACGCTGGAGATAGAAAATCTTTTGGAATGAAAGGTCCAAGAGCAAATGCAACTAAATTCTTCAGAAAAAAAGTTTGTAAATTTTGTGTAGGTAAAGCTGCAATGGATTATAAGAATGCTGAATCTTTAAAAAGATTTGTATCAGATACAGGTAAAATATTACCTAGAAGAATTACTGGTACTTGTGCATCACACCAAAGAGCATTAACTAGAGAGATTAAAAGAGCAAGAACTATAGCAGTTCTTCCTTTTGCAGGAAAATAAGTTTAGGGGATCATAATGAAAATTATTTTAACAAAAGACGTTCTTAACCTAGGGGAAGAAGGTGATATTAAAGTAGTTGCAGATGGTTATGCTCGAAACTATTTAATTCCAAATAAATTCGCAGTACTATGCAACAAAGCTAACTTAACAGTTCTAGAACAAAGAAAAAGAACTATTGAGAAATCGAAAGAAGAGAAAAGAAAAGCTGCTTTATCTCTTAAAGAAAAAATTGAAGCTGAAGAATTACTTATTAAAATGCCAGTTGGTGAAAAAGGTAAATTATTCGGTTCAGTTAATAACGCTACAATTGTAGAAGAATTAACTAAAAAAGGTATTTCAATTGAAAGAAAGAAAATTGAAGTGCCAGGACACAACATTAAGGTTATTGGAAATTATTCAATTGAAATTAAACTTTATGGTAATGAGTCTGCAAAATTAAAGTTAATTATTGCACCAATTGAAGATGCTAAAGAAGTTAAAGTTGAAGCTCCTGTAAAAGAAGCTGAAGCACCAGCAGAATCTGCTGAATAATGAGCCTTAATACACTTAAGGATAAGACAGCACCCCATAATTTAGAAGCTGAAAAAGCTTCTATTGGGGCGTTGCTCTTAAATTTCAATACCGAAACCCTTGATAATGTTTTAGAATTTGTAAAACCATCAGATTTTTACCAGAATGCACATAAAATAGTATTTCAAGCTATTATAGATCTATCTAGTAATGGTAGTGCCGTAGATTTAGTAACTTTAGTTGATCATTTAGTTTCAAGAGGTGAGTTAGATAAAGCTGGTGGCCCAGGTTATATTGCAACCTTAACAAGTTCAGTTCCAACCGCTGCTAATGTATCTTATTATGCTAAAATAGTATCAGAATGTTCTGTTCGAAGAAATCTTATATCTGTTGCATACGATATTATTTCAAACTCACATGATGAAACAGAAGATTCAAAACTAATTGTAGAAAAAGCTGAAAAAGCAATTTTTGAAATTAACGATAAACAACAAACAAATAAATTTAAAGATGCAAAAGAAGTCGTTCAATCTACTGTTGAAGCTATAGAACGTAGATATCAGACTAAAGATAAATATACAGGAGTCCCTTCTGGTTTTAATAAACTCGATGATATGACAAGTGGATTCCAAAAACAAGAGATGATAATTATTGGTGCAAGACCATCTGTAGGTAAAACGGCCTATGCATTAACTCTTGCTGCTAATACGTCCATTAAACAGAAAATATCAACTGGTTTTTTTACTCTTGAAATGTCAGCAGAGTCATTAATGCAGAGGATTATTGCTGCAGAGGCAAGAATTGAGTCACAAAGAATAAGATCTGGATTCTTGAAAAACTCTGATTTTCATCTTTTAACAGATGCAGCAGGAAGAATCTATGACTCTCCATTATATATAGATGATACTCCAAATATAACTTTACTGGAACTTAGAGCTCAAGCTAGAAGGATGAAGGCAAAACATGATATACAAATTATATTTATAGATTATATTGGTTTAATAACATCTGAAAATAAAGCACTTCCAAGACATGAACAGATGTCAGAAGTGAGTAGATCTTTAAAAGCGCTTGCCAGAGAGCTGGATATACCTGTAGTTGTGTTGTCTCAGGTTGGTAGACAATCTGAAGGGAAAGCCCCTGGATTAGCTGATTTAAGGGAATCTGGTGCAATTGAACAAGATGCTGATATGGTAATGTTTTTGCACAGAGATAGGGGAATAGAAAATGCAGATGGACCACCTGATTCAATTGAAACTGAACTTATTATTGCTAAACAGAGAAATGGTCCTGTAGGTGTGGTAAAAATGGCATTTATACCACATTACACTAGATTTGAGCCATTAACCTATGAAAACAACTAAAAGACTCTTTTAGTTGTTTTTTTATAATTCATATTTCATTCTAACAAAAAAGTTATCTCCGCCTAAATCTTCTTCTAATAATTTGGGTATATATTTACCTGTATAGATATCCAAACCGCTTTCTAGTGTTAAATTGTCATTTATTTTATAATTTAGTCTAGGAGCAACATAGATATTTGTAGAAAAGAAGAATCCTAAATTTAAAGCTGCATAGAGTTTTTCTCTTAGAAAGCTATTATGCAAATGACCAATTATAAAGACTATATTATCTGTTGGTTGTAACTGTATATCATAAATTGCTTCTTGTATTGAATTAGATTCAGCCTTTGAATAATTAAATACATGTTGATATATTATGTTTATTTGAGAATATGTATTGCCTAATAGTGACTTAGTAAATTGTGTATTCATTGTAAAATCGGAATTTTTTATACCAATTTTATCACCATAAAAATCCTCTGTTAGATTAAATGCCACTTCTTCTACAACGGAAACGCTATTAAACGAAGTACTTATTGCCGCACCTAAAGTTTGTACTCTGTTAAAAATTTTAGATATCCCAGAATTATTTGTGTTAATATTGTAATTATAGTTACCATCAATATAATTTCCATAGGTTACTTGTGCATCAAAAAGATAACCATATTTATTATAAGTTATAAAAAAAGAATTGGAATGTGATGTTAAATATGAATCGGTTGTTTTTAACAAGGTTAAATTTAAATCGTTAACATCTAATTCTCCACTACTTTGATAGTCACTTCTTGGAAATGGAATATAGACTAACTCTAATGAATTTTCATCATTAATAAAATAATTTACCTCAACTCCAAGTTCTGGTAGTTTACCCTGATATGGTTCATCCAAGCTTAATAGTTCTCGGTATGAAGCATTAAATATATTTAAAGGACTAAATACATCAACTTTACCTTTATTTGTAAACTTTTGGCCAATTTTTATATCACCCCAATCTGGATAGATTGATAAATAACACTCTCTTAATATATTTGACAATTGTGGTATGGATTCTCCATTAAAAAAATCATAATAAAATTCACCCGATAGAGTTATAGA
>JAFGYD010000192.1 GCA_016936295.1 Spirochaetales bacterium
CAGGAAATACAATAACAATAGTTGGAAACTGGGATATCACAACCTTTAACCATGGAACCTCTCTCGTAGAGTTCATAACAAGTCCATCTAATATAACAGCAACTTCAGATTCAGAATTTTACGATATTGCAGTCTCTTCAAGTAGTTTAACTCTGTATGCTGATACTATAATTAATAGGAATATTACAAATAATGCTACACTAATAGATGGTGGTAACACCATTACTTTAACTGGTACCTGGGGAAATACAGGAACATTTACTGCTACAGGAACTTTTCAATTTGATAATAATGCTGTAACTTCAAATATAACAGGATCAACTTCTTTTAATATTGTAGCGAATACAATAGGTGCAGCAGGAAAAACAATTATTTTTGAAGCAGGAACAACACAATCCATTAATCAAATGAATATAAACGGAACTTCAGGTAACTTAATAATATTACAAAGTTCTATACCTGGTACAAGATGGTATGTAAAGAATAACGACAGTAATGAAGGAAACGATACAAACGATTATTTACATATAACAGATAGTGAAGTTAGTGGGACTTCAAATCTATCAGCAGGTGTACATAGTTACAATAATGGAAATAATGATATCTCACCAGGAGTTAGTCCAAATGAAGGATACTGGCTGTTCCAAATATTTGTTACTTGGAATGGAAGTTCTAGCTCCAGCTGGAATAACCCGGCAAACTGGACTCCAAACAGTATCCCTGCTTATACAAGTGATGTAACCATTCCTGATACATCAGGATTACCAAATATTCCACATCTGGTAAGCAACTCCTATGTTAATAGTTTAACTATGTTACCACTATCTGAATTATATATTGATGGTTATACTTTAAATTTTAAATCAGCTACACAATCACCAGCACTTGCAAACAACGGTTTAAATAATAGCGGAACTATTTACAGAGATGGAACTTTAGGTGAGAGTGTAACCCAGACTGATCCAAATTCAGGAACTGTTGTATATATAGGAACACCTGGATATTTAGAAAATTACCCAATTATTGGAACAAATACCGTCGATTATTATAATCTCATAGTTAATGGAGCAGCTAATCTTCAATCTAATGTAAATGTTCAATGTGCAAATAATATATTAATAAACAACACACTAAATGGAGCGTTTAATGTAATTCTTCAGGCTGATAATAGTGTAATTTTTGAAAACTTAATTGGAAATATTACTCCTCCATCATCATTAACTGTCACAACACCAGTAAATACTGGAGATATTGTATTTAAAGATTCAGCAGTAATTAATGGAAACGTTACGTTAATAGCTGGAGATAGAACCCTTGCAGAGCCGAATAGAGGTGGTGTTTTTAGTAATAATACACTATCTGTTTTAGGAGATTTAAATATAACAGGAACAACATATCTTCACTCCGCTAATAATACAACGGTTGGAGGTAGTATGATTGTTAATAACCTCTATATCTCATCTACTTTTGGAGTCTCTGTAACCGGAGGATTAACAGCAAATAATGTTGTACTTACCCATGGAAATATTAATTTAAACGGAAGTAACTTTATTGTAAATAACGATCTAGTCATATTGGGTAGCGGTTATAATACTACAGACCCAGATACAGGCCTTACTGGGTTATTTGATTATAATAATATCAGTAGAACTACTCCTGTAACTGCCGAGATTATCACTAGCTATTTAAGTGGGTACGATCCTGCATACTCATCTTCTGCTCCATTTACAACAACATTTTCAGATTTAGTAGCATCTACAATTACTGTTAGTGGTAATTTTTATAATAATGGGGCATCTCTAACAGGTTCTGGAGTTTGGAATTTTAATATACCTGATAATAATACTAAAAGCTCTGTTTTTGCAGAAACATACAACTCTGTAATACAAAACAGTGTTGCAAATTATCCTGTTTCTGCCGCAGAGAATAATACAATTACAACATGTACTAACTGGTTTAATACAAGACCTACCTTTGATATAACAGCGACAGGATTGGCAACTGTATACGATGATGTTATAAGAGTAAAACTATCAGGTGGATTACTTTTCGAAAATAGTGAAAATGAAATATCATCAGCGGTCTCCTCTGGGTTAATTGGTGTTTCTAATAAATCTATTACAGGAAGTGATTTAAAAACCTACAAAGACCCAGAATGTACAATAGGAACTGATGGTGCTGGAGATCTTTCTACCTTCTACATAAGAGTGGAAAATAGTGATAGTTACAGGTGGAATACCGATGCAACAGGTTTAAGTCCAGGTATGGCAACAAGTACAGATAGAGGGCGTAGTGGAATTGCTCCGGTTACCAGAACTACAGTGCCTAACCTTGTAGTTGAAAAAGCATCAGCATCAGTATTTTTATCACTACAGGATTCTTATAAAAATAGAATAGAACATAGACCTCTTGGTAGTAAAATTACCGATATAAAAGATAATGTAGATCCAGTTATAATTTCAATAGACGCATCAAAGCACAATTCAGGAACTGCCGATACTTTTGATGGGCATAATTATTTTGAAATCACTTTCTCAGAAAATATTAATTACAACGTAAATAGTAGTTCAGTTAGCTCAATCTCTTCTAATACTAGAAGCAGTACAATAATACAAAATAGCGACACCACCCCATTGGGTTATATTTCACAATCTGGAACCAACGTGAATGTCTCCGGACTTTTTAATTATCCCGGAAGTTTTGTATCTGGATCATTCGACTCAGAACCAAACACAAATGCACTTTATACACCATCAAATTATAAATTAAGAATAGATGTTGCAGGGTATAAGAGTGGGACTTCCTGGCCTGGGTATTTGGGATCATTAAACTCCAATATAGATAATTATACAAAAATCTCAAACCCTAGTTACAATTTCATATACAATAATTTTGATAATACAATAGCTGATCTTAAAGATGCACAGACAGATACAACGCTTGCTGCACAGTTGACCCAGACCTATAGAACAGCAACAATTTTAGGAAACACAAACATAGTTGATAATGCAGGTAATCCGTTGGCAGGCTCAACCACACCATACGATGGATATTTTAAAAACATGAATATTACTGGTAGCGGTTGGGATGTATTCCCTCCATATTTCTCTAAACAGATGCTGGAGAATGGAGAAGAAACAGATGTATACGAGATCTACTTTTTAGACCAATTTATTAGTGTTGGAAACCGAATTGTTGACAATATTGCATTCCATCTGCTTGATAATCATATCATGCAACCTTATTGGATTTCATGGACAGGTTGGAATAAAGGTGTTCCATCATCTTTATTGAATATAAGACCCGACCCTGTAGGTGGATTAAGAGATATTAATTTTATATCAAATCCAGAAGCATTTAAAATGGGTAAATTAACAGATACCACCAGAATATCAACTCCTATAACCGGGATGACTACATCGGTTGATACATATATGTTTAGAAGTAAAATGAATGATTCCTTTGAAATTAATACTGCTGATGATCTATATTTCTCAATTCAAATTGATGAAAGTCAGAACTGGTTATTAAAAAATCAGATGAATTTAACATACGACTCAACTGTAGGAAAAATTACTGATTATGCAGGAAATCTACTCCCAAATTCCAACTCATCTTTGGATGCTTTCCAGTGGATACCTCCAAATATTTTACTAAGCTTAGGAATTGTAAACGATAAAACCCTATATATTCAGTATACAAAGGATGTATATGCAAACGATCCTTCAAATACAATACGTACCGGTATAACAAAAAATTCTTTTACACTAGATTCAAAAGATGGGAATACTATATCAAATATTTTAGCTGTAGATGGTGATGCATACGACACAGTTGGGAAAAGTGAGTTTTTTATTACATTAGCAAATCCACTAAGTGCTAACGATATGGTTCACGGAAGGCTTATTACTAACGATTATGTTATTTATGACAGATATGGTACAGATACAGGTTTAGTTGAACGTCGTTTGTCGGATCTTGGAATAGGGTTGGTTACACCTGTATATGGAACCGATTCAATACATAAAGATGGCAGATTAGTTGAAGGAGAGGGTAGTCTAAAGGATTTTGACGGAACAGGACGACTAATGCCCGAGGATGTTATTATAGCTACACAAGTCGGTGGTGATTTAAATCAGGAGTTGGAACTACAGCTTTTATACGATATAGATACCGACCTATCTGCAGCAATAGATTATGATACAACAGATAATATCTTTAATAAAAACCTTTGGCTCCCAGAACCTCTTCAGGGAACATATATTTTTGATAATCTAAATATTAGAACCTTAAATTTATCCGGCAACGATAGTAACTTAAAGTTATTTTCAGTTCCAAACGATGATGCGGAGTTAATGGTTGGAGGACTTGTTCAATTTATATATAAACTGGGCGCATCCGAAGATCTCTATTGTGTATCAATTCCTCAGGGGGGAACTTATTTAAGCGATTTAATTCCATGGGAATTTAACTTAGAAGATTTAAAAAGACAAAGAGGTGGAGTTACTATATTAAATAACGTTATTAATCCTCTAATGGGTCAAAAAACAGAACTTATTGTTGAACAGGATAAACCGGGAAAATCTATAATATCTGTTTTTTCTATAGACGGAACTTTAGTAAAAACAATACAAAATGGAAGACTTTCTGCAGGGGAGTATCGTTATTTATGGGATGGAACAAATAAAGCCGATAAACCAGTTGCCAGAGGTGTATATTTTATAAAAGTTATAGCTCCAGGTATAAACGAATCCCGGAAGGTTATGATTGTTAAGTAAATGACTATAACAGCAATTATCCCTACATATAATAGAAAAGAATTACTACTAAGAGCCATTATTTCAGTAATAAATCAGGTAGAAAAAGTAGATGAAATTATAGTTGTTGATGATGGTTCTACCGATGGTACAGAACAGTTATTCCCAATGAGGAATATAATTTACAAAAAAATTGAACATACAGGCTACCCGGGAAGAGTTAGAAATATAGGAGTTAACCTTTCAACATCCCAATATATTGCATTCCTAGACTCCGACGATGAGTGGTTACCATATAAAATATACTTACAAAAACAATTTATAATCAATAATCCAAAATGTAAAATTTTACATGGTCTAGAAAGATGGATTATGAATGGTAAAATTGTATCTCAGAAAAAAAGAAAACATAAAAGAAGTGGTAATATTTTTCCAGATTCATTACAGGGCTGTATTATAGGACCTTCTACAGTCCTTATGTTAAAAGATTTGTATTTAAAATATAACGGGTTTAAAGACAATATAGAGATTGGAGAAGATTATGATCTTTGGCTACGAATTACAAACTCTCATGAAATTGACTATATCGAAGATGAAATAATTATAAAGTATGCAGGTCATGGAGATCAGTTATCATTCAAGTACGACTACATTGAGCCATTTAAAATTGATGTATTGGAAGAATTGATAAATAGATATGATTTAAAAGATGAAAACAGGAAACTGGCAATAGATAGTCTGGTTAAAAAATATGACATAGTAATAGAAGGCTGCATCAAAAGGAGAAAGATCGATGCAGCCAAAAGTTATAACAATAAAAAGACTCTGTTTTTAAATTCTATTTAACAAAATCTCCCCTGCGACTATTGTCATACATATATTAAAGTTATCATCGATAACAGTAATATCAGCTAACATGCCGGGAATTAAAGCCCCGGTTTTATCCATACGTAGTACGGTTGCGGGATTAGAAGAAGCCATTCTTAAGGACTGTTCTAATTGGATACCCCATTTTGAAAGGTTTTTAATTCCACTTATCATTGTGGATGATGAACCAGCTATAACATCATCATCTTTATGTCTAAAAATATTCTCATCGGTTAAGTAAACCTCTCTTTTATTGGCTAAAAGACAGCCACAATTCTGTTTTGTAGGTTTTAATGCATCTGTAATTAAAACTACTTTATCTATTGGTTTTTCCCTTAGTAAAAGTTTTACAAGGGATGGATGTACATGTATTCCATCTGCAATAAGTTCACAAGAAATCTCTGGGTGAATTAAGATTGCTCCTACACATCCTGGATCCCTGTGGTGAAGTTTCCTCATAGCATTAAAAAAATGAGTAGAGTGTAGAATCCCTGTCTGCATACCTTCCACCATCTGCTCATAAGAGGCACTTGTATGACCGGCTGAAAGAACAATCCCGTGTTTTGTACAGTAAAGAGCAAGTTCTCTCATGTTTTTCAGTTCTGGAGCAACAGTCATTATTGCAATATTTCCCCCAGTCTCTTCCACGAAATGCTTCATTAAATCTAGGTTTACTTCTTTAATGCAATCCTCTTTCTGAGCACCTCTTTTTTCCTTGGATATAAAAGGTCCTTCTAGGTGTAATCCCCTAATCTTGGCACCCTTCTCTTTCCCAATAGCATCTCTACAAGCATGTAAGCTGCTTAAGAATTCAGAGTCTGGTTGAGGATAAATTGTAGGGCAGAAACTTGTAACTCCGTATTCTATCAGGGCTTCACTCATTCCAAGAATTGATTCAACAGTTCCATCTTCAGTTCCAAAACCATGTATACCATGAATATGTGTATCAACAAAACCTGCAGTAAGAATTCGACCACCAAGATCTATCATCTCTGTATCTGCATCCAGTTTTAATTTATGTAGCCTCGATTCACCAACAACATCGTAAATCTGATTATCCTTTATAATTACAGCGCCATTATCTATATACGTATAACCAGTAAAAATTCTGGCATTCTTTAAACATTTAAAACCCATTTGATTGACTCCTAGTATAATTCTATGTAGATTGTCAAATGATGTCAAGTTAATATGGTGTACCAAACAAACATTTAAGGTTATATTTAAATAGAGGTTATAAATGAAAAATAAAATTGAAAAAATTTTGAATATATTTGCAGAGATAAATAGTATCCCAAGAAAATCTAAAAACGAGAAACAGATATCTGATTGGTTAGTCTCCTGGGGAGAGAATCACGGCTTTATAGTCGAAAGAGATGAATTCATGGATGTACTAATCAGGGTTCCAGCAACTCCCGGGTACGAAGATAGACCATCTATAGCATTTCAAGGTCATATGGATATGGTTTGTGAAAAGATTCCTGAATCAAACCATGATTTCTCAAAGGATCCAATAAAAATGTATCAGGAAGATGGCTGGTTAAAAGCTGTAGATACATCCCTTGGTGCAGATAATGGGATAGCAATAGCGGTTGCTCTGGCTATAGCAACAGATAGGGAAGTAAACCATCCTGAATTGGAACTTTTATTTACTGTAGATGAAGAAACAGGTCTTACCGGTGCTGTCAATCTGCCAACTAACTGGCTTAGAAGTAAAATTCTAATAAATATAGACTCCGAAGATGACGGTGTCTTTACTATTGGTTGTGCTGGAGGAAGAGATGCTCATATTACACTGGACAGAAGTGTTACCAGTAATCCTGATTTTAATACAACATATACAATTAGTGTTGGAGGCTTAAAAGGTGGTCATTCCGGTGTTGATATACATAAAGAAAAGGGAAATGCATTAATTATAGCTGCACGGCTCCTAAAAGAGTTTAAACATAATAATATTGAATTTGGAGTTGTCTCATTCAATGGTGGAAGTGCCCATAATGCTATTCCAAGAAATTCAAAGGCTGTAATTTCAATAAATAGTGAAAATATAGGTAGAATTGATGATATAGTAAAAAGTTTTACAGAAATTGTTAAAAATGAGTTTAAAAACGTTGAACCTAGTCTTACAATTAAAACAGAGAGTATTAAGGAATCAGTATTATCTGATGATGGTTCGATTATAGATTTAATTCTATCATTACCCCACGGAGTAATGTATAACTCATCCGAAATGAAGGGGATTGTTGAAACATCATCAAATGTAGCTGTTATATCGACTCATGAAGAAAAATATAAAATTTTAATGAGTCAGAGAAGTTCAGTAATGAGTAGATTAGATGAGATTTGTAATAAAATTGATTCTATAGTCAGTTTAGCAAAGGGTTCTGTGGAGTTTGGAGGGGGATATCCTGCCTGGCAGCCAGATTTTAATTCAAAAATTTTAAAGGAATTTATAACGTGCTATAAGGAGTTATTTCATAAAGAGCCTGTTATAGAAGTAATACATGCTGGTTTGGAGTGTGGTGTAATTGGGTCTAAATATAGTGGAATGGAGATGATTTCTATAGGTCCTACTATTAAAAACCCACATAGTCCAGATGAGAAAATGGAGATATCTACATTGGGGAATTTATGGGAGTTATTAATTCATTACCTTAATCTTTAGTTTTGCCCGATATTGGTATTGAGTTTGGAATGTATTGAGTATAATTTATATTGATTGGGAGTTAGTAATGAGTATAAGAAAGCAAATTTTTAGTGCAATGGCCATTTTAATGGGTGTTTTTTTGATAACAATATTTTTTATGAGTAGAAATGCACGGGATTTGCAATATCTTACAAAATTAGCAACAAACTCAAATGGACTTTCAACGTCTTTCTTTAGTCTCGAAACACAAAGTTTGCGTTTTAGATCTGAAAAACACACCATATCTAACTCAATGTATAGTTTTAATGCAACCAAGAATGAGTTTTCTAAACTTCTTGATGAACTTAACAGCACCCTTGATAATGATTTAATAGATGAAGAGCAGAGAGCTAGATGGGAAAATATTAATAAACTTTGGAGTCATATAGAGATTCAAATAGATTTGGTTATTGAAAAACTAGGAGGAATGGAGAGAAAGACTATATCCACACTTTTTACATCCTACTCTTTTTCTACAATACTATCCGATATCAATCTTGTTTTAGGGAACGATAGATATAAAGATGAGTATTTGAATATAAGAGCAATAGATACTGCTCTACAGACTCTGGGTTCCACAACCGAAATTTTAAATAAAGCTCTGCTGGATACAAGAATATTACTGGAAGAATCAGTTGCTATACGTTCAAAAACCAATGAGAGAATATCCATGATTGCCCTAATAGTAGCAGCTCTTTTTGGTATTCTGTTTACAATTATTTTTAGTAACTCTATATCAAGAAAGATCATAACCGTTAAAAATATTCTTCAGGAAATATCAAATAAAAACTTATCTGTAGATGTTAATATTAAAAGTAAGGATGAATTTGGTGAATTAGCCCAATATGTAAAAGAGTTGGTTGTTAATTTAAAGGTGTTTATAGAGAGTGCTGGTCAGTCGGCATTAAAGGTACAGGAGACACGTGAGGTTTTAGATCGTGAAACCCATGTATCTGAAGACTCTTTAAATGGTATAAATAACACTGTAAACGAGGTTAAAAGCAGAGTTTCTGAATTAGATAGAAATATAGAGAAATCATCAATAGATATTACTTCAATGGATAGTGAAATTTCAGGTATTGTAAATTTTATAAACGATCAGACCTTAGCTGTTTCAACTAGTTCTTCAGCAATAGAGGAGATGACAGCCTCGGTAGCTCAAATTGCAAACCTGACTTCAGCTAAACAATCTACAACAGATAGCCTGCTTCAAGTGGTAACCCAGGGTGGTGAGAGTGTAGACAATACATACGAAAATATATTAAAAGTTAGCAGCGAAATAGTTCAAATAAGGGACTTGGTCGATGTTATTAAAAATGTTGCAGATCAAACAAATATTCTTTCAATGAATGCAGCAATAGAGAGTGCCCATGCCGGTGATGCTGGAAAAGGTTTTTCAGTAGTTGCAGATGAGATTAGAGCTTTAGCAGAGTATACTTCAAACAATGTTACAGCTATAAATAAAGCTATTAAATCAATTTCTCTAAGAATTGAAGCCTCTTTAAGGGCTAGTGAAGAGAGTGCTACTGTCTTTGATAAAATTAACAAGGATGTTAATGAGTTTTCTCAAGCTATGTTAAATATCTCTTCATCAATAGAGGAGTTAGCTTCAGGAGGACAGGAAATTCTTAACTCTACAAGTACTCTGTCAGATATTAATTATAGTGTTAAAGATAGTGCTCATAAGATTAAAAAACAATCCGAAATAATAAATCGGGCAATGGCGACAATTAAATCTGTTTCCAGCGATGTTAATAGTCATATTATAGGTATATCAAACAGAACTGATATGGTTATTGAGTCATTTAAGGGCATAAATAGTGTTTCCGACCAGAGTAACGAGCAGATTAAGGATTTAACAGGTCGAATAGATGAGTTTAAATTGGACTAACCCCCTTCTGTTTTTCATACTCATTCTGTAAAACTTTTATTACTGTATTGTTGATATTAAATTTTATATCATCGCATCTAATAACAGGAAGGATTCCAGGTGATGTTCCAGTTATTATTAACGAATCTACTTCCCTTAATAAATCCTCAGTGACTATTTTTTCATAAACATTTATCTGTTTCTCTTTACATATATCAAATATAACTTCCCGTGTTATCCCATTAAGTGCTTCACCTATTGGAGAAGATATAATAGATCCATCCTTATCTATAAGAAGAAAATTAGACCGACTCCCTTCAGTAATATGACCCATTTCATTTACTAACAGGACATCGTAAAATCCCATTAGTTCACAGTATTTACCTGTTTCTTCCTTAAAATTTAAATTTTCCCTTTTAATTAGTGGATCAACTCTCTCTCCCTTAAATAAACCTGTTGTTCCACCATTTTTATAAGTTATACTATCAGGTTTTCTACTTACTATTAATTCTGCACTAAATTCATTTGTATCGCAAAAATAATTTACTTTAATGTTAAATCCTTTTGATGAATTAAGTAGAGGTGCAATTAATTGATCTACATTTTTTATTAGCTCATCTAATTTGTAGCTTTTATATAAAGCAATTGAATTTAAAAAACGCTTCATATGTCTTTGGTAAAATAGTGGTCTTTGGTTCTCAATTGCCATAACTTCATAAATTTTAATCATGCTTTATTTTAGAATAATTATCGTGTAATATAAAGTATGGAATATAAAACAGTTATTTATTCAAGACATTACGAGTGCGATGCCTATGGGCATGTTAATAATGCAGTTTATTTAAACTATTTAGAACACGCCAGGGGTGAATTTCTAAAAGAGATAGGTTTCGATTATAAAGGATTTGTAGATGCCGGTTATGGTGTTTATGTAATAAAAATATCAATATCCTATAAAAATTCAGCATTACCTGAAGATAAATTAGATATTTATACCACTTTAGCAAAAAGACGAAGCGCTAGTGGAACCTTTAATCAAGTAATTAAAAGAGATAATGATATAATTTGCGAAGCTGAGGTTACTTGGGCTTCTATAGGAACTGACGGAAAAATGTCTCCAATACCTAAAGAGTGGGATGTTCCCGGGTTACATATTTAAATGAGAGTTACAACAAAAGTACCAAGATATAACTCTATTCTTTTTCTGTTATTTCCTTTTTTTATATATACAGTTTTAAATTTTTCTCTGGTAAGCTCAATTTTTACCGAGGAGTTGGTAAAATTTAGTACTCAGTTAAAACCAAATATTAGAAGTGTAATTGCAGCAGAAAAGGAAGGCTCTTCCGAGTTTTTAAATCTGGATGTACCATATTCAGATTTAAACCAGGACGAAAAGATTAAAAGAATATATACTCGGGATTATGCAGGTGTAATTTTTGTTATTTTTATTTTAATTTTACTTTTTAATTTACCTATAAAAAAATACTTTAAATGTAAAAGAAAGAATCGAACTATAACCAATTTTACTGTAGCTTATACAAAGTTTTTTATAAATTTTTCACCAGAAATCATAGGTGGAATTGTTTTCCTTGGTTCCTGCTATATACATTTTTCTCTCTATCGTCTTTTAAAATCTATTCCACAGGGCGAATTTATGTCTAGAGCAGTAAGAAATATTCTAATTGTCTCAATATTTACATTTATCCTTGTACTTCTACTTGTATATTTAGGGCAGAAATTTAGGGTTCAAACAAAATATATCCAATGGGTTTTTTCCGAAGAAGAGTTAAAGAGACGGCCAAATGGGTTTAATTTCCCAGGTTTACGAGGACGTTTTTTTATTACAACAATTTTTATAACTTTCATTCCATTAGCAATAGTACTTTTCTATATAATTTCAAGTTTCACTACAATTTCATCTTTAAAAGATTTAAGTGTTGATCAATTTAATTTCCTTTTAGGTGATTGGGTTAAAATAATAGATATTTTTAGCGACGTAGATCCAAGGTCCTTAGTTTTAAACGAGCTAGATGTCGATTCTATTCAATATATTGATAGTTTTGGTGTAATGCAACTATTTCTTGGGATAGTTCCCGGGCTATTTTTCTCATTGATATATATAATTAAAATAGTAAGTTGGAGTAATACATCCATATTAAAACCCATTAACGAGCTACTTTTTGCCATGAAAAAAGTAGCTAAAGGAAATCTCGATTCATATACAGTTGTGCGGTCCAGGGAAGAGACAGGGGAGTTAGCATACGGTTTTAATCAAATGCTTGACGGTTTAAAGGATAGGGATAGAATCAAATCTCTGTTTGGGCAGTATCTTTCAGCCGAAATTTCCGAAGAAATTTTAAAGGGCAATGTTGATTTAGATGGAAGTATGTATCAGGCAACTATACTATTTGCAGATATCCGGGGTTTTACATCATTATCAGAAACTATAACTCCCCATCAGACCATAAGTTTTTTAAATGAATATTATAATGTCATGATAGATGTAATACATCAGCATGGTGGTATTATTGATAAATTTTTAGGAGATGGTGTTTTAGTCCTCTTTGGTGTCCCTATAGCTTCAATAGATCATGCCGATAGAGCTGTTTCTGCAGCCTTTAAAATGAGGGAAAAGCTTGAAGAGTTTAATAGTAAACGAGAATCAGAAGGGTTATTTACTATAAAAATAGGAATAGGAATACACACAGGAGAAGTTATTGCAGGAAATGTTGGTAATTCTAATAAGTTGGAGTATACAGTAATTGGTGATACTGTGAATGTTGCATCCCGAATTGAAAGTTTGACAAAACAATTTGAAACTGAGTTGTTAATTGGAGAGACTGTTTATAATAACCTCTCCTTAAATAGTACAGTTAAGAAGAGGTTTGAAAAATTAGATGGTGTTACATTACGTGGTAAAAGAGTTAAGGTTAACCTGTTAAAACTTATTTCTTAAAAAAAAGTTTAAATAGCTCTATCATATTTAATGTTTTACCCTTTCTTAAAATGCTTATACTAAAAATCTTACCGGAGAATATAATTGCTCCTACCAAAGTAATAAGTTGAATAGCTAGTGAAAGTAGAACCATTAAAAGTCCAGGAGAGTTAATTAATAATCTTGTACTCATTACAATTGCAGAAGTAAAGGGTATATAACTTAAAGCTACTGTAATAGGAGAGTTAGGATTTTGAATTAAAGATGTATTAAGAATCATTGGTAGCATAAGCATTAATTGCATTGGTATTTGAATCTGACCTAGTGCTTGTTCATTTTCTGCCCCTGCACCAAATGAGACATATATAAAAATATATATAAAGAATGTAGCAATAAACATTGCAAAAATTAATATAAATTGAGGCGCTGAAATGGCTACAACAGTTATATCTGCATCAATAAGTGGTAACCCTAGTTTAATAAATAGTGACGCAATTAAAAACCATACTGTAAACTGAATAAACCCTGCTATAGATGCACCAAAAACCTTTCCTAACATTATAGTATTTGAATCAACAGAACTTAAAAGGATCTCAATTGTTTTTGAGGTTTTTTCGGAAATAACAGATCTCGAGGCTGTTATTCCGTAGGTTAAAACTATCATCATAATCAATATCGAAATGGCCATTGTTATTATCATAACTGACATATAGTCAGAATCATCAACATTACCATTTTCTGATATTTTAAAGCTTTTCAGTTCATAGCCCTCTGTTAACCATTGGCTATCGGTTTTTGAAAGTCCAAGTTTTCCCAGTTTCATTTTATAGACATAATCATTTACAGCATCCATAATCTGCTCGGAATATTGAAAGTCTGTCCCTGTTTCAGAATAATATTTCACTGTACCAGGCTCATTAACATTACTTGGAATAACCGCAAACCCCTTGGATTTTTTATTTAATGTAGATTCTTTCCCTTGATCTATATTCTTGGCAACAAGTACATTAATATCATCGTTTTTAAGTTCATCTTCTATGTAGCTTATTAGATCTAAATCTTCGCAATATATTGAGATATAAGAATCTTTTTCTGTATCCATAGCTTTAACAGCTATATAACCGGGAATTATTGCAAATGCTGCAAAAAGAATAGGTCCTAAAAAGGTCATTATTATAAACATTTTAGTCTTACTTATCTGTTTGAACTCATGTTTAACAATTAAAAATAATTTATTCATCTATACCTACCCCTTCAACACTATTTATAAAAATTTTATGAAGTGATGGAACTACTTTCTCAAATTTTCTTATAGTTAGTTTTCCCACTACTTCCTGTAAGAAACTATTGCAGAAACTATCATCTTCAAGCTCTACTTCTACGTATCTAGGGTAGTTAATTACAGATTTAACACCATTTATATTTTTTATAAATGAACCATCTCCATCATATTCAACTACAACAGAATTACTTCCATAGGAGGATTTTATTTTGGAGAGAGATCCACTTACAATAGCACTCCCTTTGTTTATAATAACAATGTCGGAGCATATCTTTTCAGCCTGATCCATTACATGTGTTGAAAAAATAATGGTTTTTCCCTTATCTTTTAAAATAAGAATAGCTTCACGTAGTTTATCCATACTTAGTGGATCCAATCCACTAAATGGTTCATCTAAAATAACTATGTCAGGGTCATGAATTATGGATGTTATAAACTGAACTTTCTGGCTCATCCCTTTAGACAACTCTTCAGTTTTTTTCAAACTCCACTCGTGCAAACCAAAGAAAGTCAGCCACCTTTCAAGTTCCACATCTAATTGATCCCTTGATTTCCCTTTTAACATTCCAAAGTAGAGAATAAATTCTCTAACAGTAAGTTTTTTGTAAATACCACGCTCTTCTGGTAAATATCCAATTTTATCCTTATCAACTTTCTTAAGTGGTCTACCATCGAATAAAATTTCTCCAGAGTCTGGATTAAGAATGCCCATAATCATTTTTATGGTTGTGGATTTTCCAGCTCCATTTGGTCCTAGTAATCCAAAAATTTGTCCCTTTTCAGTAGAGAAAGATACGCCTTTTACTGCATCAATAGAATCATAACTTTTACTTATATTTTTCAATTCAATCATAGGTAATAATTCACTTTTTAAATATATTTCGTCAAGAACTTTTTTAGTTAACCATAAGTAGCTCCTCCCAATTTGTTGTGTATTGTGGGGAGAGTAGATCTCTTTTCATTTTCCATTTTGGAAGAGTATCTCTTGGAATATTACACACAACACAGTTCTTCCCATATTTTTTATTTATTTCGTTAATGCTTTTTTGTACCCGATCTTTTCTCCCATCGTTTATAGCAAAAATATCCGGTGTTAACTCCTTTGTTAGACGTAGATCAATAAACATGACACTGGTTTTTTTATATTTATATCCTTCCTTGTATATCATTCGTATACCCCTGTCTACAGCCTTTATAAAGTCAGGTAAGTAGTCTGAATAATCTGGCAGATCCATTGTTATAGAGTTCATATATTGTTTTTCGTTTTCTCTGAATCTATTTGTTGTTAAGTATATGGATAGTGATTTAGCTTTAAGATTCTGTCTTACCATCTTATGAAATGCATCATGGGCATAACTTTTTGTAGCTTCTATTAAATCGTCTAAATCTGTAATTGGGTTTCCAAAGCTTTTAGAGCTAAGGATTGCTCTATTTTCTTTAACTTCCTGTTCCATATTTATGGCTTTCTTTCCCATAAGCTCCCACTTAGTCCTAAGTGCCACAATTGTCATATATTTTTTTACCCACCAATCTTCCAGTTGTATAAAATCGTAGGCTGTAAAAATATTTTTATTTCTTAAGAACAGGGCACTCTGCCTTCCAATACCCCACACATCTTCAATTGGAGTCTCTTTTAGTATATCTTCCCTAATTTCCTCTCTAATCCAAAATAGTCCATTAGCCTCTTTTTTACCTATATGATTTGCTATTTTTGCCAGGGTCTTTGTCTCTGCAATTCCAATTGATACAGGCATTCCTATCCATTTCTTAATTTTCTTTCTAATGTCTGCTGCCTGGGAGAGAGGATCCGAAAAGTTCCAATTTGCAAAGGCTTCGTCTATAGAATAGACCTCAACATTGTCGCTGGACTCCATAATTAAACTCATTATACGGCTTGAAAGGTCTCCATATAGGGTATAGTTAGATGAAAAAACATGAACATCATTCTTTTTAAAAAGCTCTTGGAGTTTAAAAAGTGGTGTCCCTCTTGGAATATTGAGTTTTTTTGCCTCTGGGCTCATTGCAACAATACATCCATCGTTATTTGATAAAACTACAACAGGTTTATCTTTAAGATCAGGTCGAAAAACCTTCTCACATGACGCGTAAAAGCTATTACAGTCAATTAAGGCAATAGGCATTTTTATCTCCATATAGTTTATGTATAGTAAAAGTTACAACACCCCATACCTGGAAATCAGAGTCTATAAAAACTTCAATATCTTCGTAACTACTATTTTCAGGGTGCAAAAAAATTCTGTTACCATTTTTTATCAATCTTTTTACTGTAAATTCTTTATCTAATGATGCTATAATGATGTCGTTGGATTTGGGTGTAATGGATCTATCAATGATTATAATATCCCCGGGAAATATTCCTGCATTTATCATTGAATCCCCTTGTGCTCTAGCTGCAAAAGTTGCAGCTTTATTTTGAACCAGAAATTTATTAAAGTCGAGTTCCGACTCTATATAATCTGTTGCAGGAGAAGGAAAGCCTGCTGTAATAGTATTAAAAAAAAGTGGTATCATATTTTTACTATACATCTGTTTAGTAATTTTATCAATCATGATGGAGACTTAATGGCAAAAGAAAGAGATAAAACTAAAATTAAAATTTTTAATCTTGGTATGGGTGTTACAGTATTTCTCCTATTTACAATAGGCACTGTTATAAATGGAAACCTAGATAACGACTATATTAATTTCAAACTATTTAAAAATCACTTTAATGTGAATAGTGACTCTTTAATTAATAATAGTAAACTCTCCCTAGAGCTTAGGAATCCTGGATTGGAAAAAACAATTAATGAACTCGATCTTAACTTTTTTATTTTCAGGGCAGAATCGTTACTCTCTGCAATTAAAACTATTAATAAAAAGTATCGTTTATCCTGGGTTAATATTACTAATTCATGGATAGAATTAGTAGAAAATTACAACGACGATTCTTTCGCTTCAAGTTTTAAAATAGAAAAATTGGTTATGGAGTTAACTTCTGAATTAGAGAGTATGAATAATACACTTTTAAAAACGGTAAAAATATGGAAATTTTCATATATGCTTTTATTGGCTATAAATTTACTGGTTTTTATCTATCTATTAATTTATGTGACTTTTCTGGATAGTAATGGAGACGGAACAAATACAAAAGGTATTACCAATGTTAGAAATGCTCTCATTCAGGGGCAAGAGCAGGAAAGACTAAGAATTTCTTTAGAGCTACACGATAAAGTTGCACAGGATCTTTTTGCTTGTAGAATGATTATTAACGATATAACGACAGTGACAACAGATCAGGGGATTATAAATTCATTTGATAAAGCAATATCTCTACTGGATTCCTCAATAAAAGAGGTTCGGGATTTATCATACTCCCTAAGGCCTCCCGCACTCCAGGCTATAGGTCTAGATAGTGCATTTAAGAGTTACATCGATAATTTCTCCAAAAAAATTGAGATTCCTATAACATATAAAGCTATTGGGGTTACCAATAAGAAAATAGATGAAACTGTAAGTATTAATCTTTATCGAATACTTCAAGAAACTCTGAATAATACAGCTAAACATGCCCATGCCGAGAATATAGATATTAAATTAATATATACACATCCATTTCTGCTTTTGAAAATTGAAGACAATGGAGTTGGATTTCGATATGTAAAATCAGAAATGAAGGCAAAAGGGCGGAATAAATTAGGACTACCGGGGATTTCCGAAAGAGTATCCCTTCTTGGTGGAGAATTAATAATCAATACAGAAAAAGGAGAGGGGACCAAGATTTTAATTAAGGTTCCTGTAGATGTGAATGAGAAATTATAATGTTATGTTGGTAGATGACCATCCTTTTTTAAGGGCTGGTTTAAGGGAAGTTATAAAAGAGAATAAAAATTATACTGTTGTAAGTGAAGCTAGCGATAAAAGTGAGGCCATTCAGGAGTTTACCGATAAACTTCCAGATGTGGTCGTTTTAGATATAAACTTGGGTTCCGAATCAGGGTTAGATCTTATTAAGCCATTTAGGGATATGAAAGAGAGTGTAGGTATTTTAGTTTTAAGTATGTACGAAGATTACGAATACCTGATTAAAGCTTTTAGTGCCGGTGCAGACGGGTATGTTGTAAAGGGAGCAGCAACAGACATTGTTTTATCTGGAATTTCTATTGTTGCAGGACGAAATGTCTTTCTCGGTCCAAAAATGGCAGGAATAATGGTTCAAAGGATGTTAGAGAAAGGATCTTGTGAATTTTCCGAAGAAGAAAATGATAGATATGAGACATTAACCGATAGGGAACAGGAAATTTTTAGACTTCTTGTTAATGGTTTAACATCCAAGCAGATTGGAAAAGAGCTATATATTAGTTCAAAAACAGTAGATAATCATAAAAGTAAAATAATGAGTAAGTTAGAGGTACATAACTCTGTAGGATTATTCAGATTTGCAACAAAAATAGGGTTACTGGATAGTTAGTGTGAATGAAATAAATAGAGATTCTTTAGTTATATATAAAAATCAGCCAGCAATTGTTACCGAAGCAGGTAAAAAATTTGAAATAAAACTAAATAATGGTGAAATTAAAAAAGTAAGGGATAAAGATATATTACTTATCCATCAGGGACCAGTAAAAAGTTTACAGTTTATAAAAAAAGATATAGATATCCAGGAGATTTGGACCTTATTACAGGGAGAAACAGTAACTCTAGTAGAATTTGCAGAATTTTTATATGGTGATAGTTCTCCATCATCCCTATATTTTGCATATGATGAATTAGAAAATGGAATCCATTTTAAAGGGACAGTAGACTCTATACAGGCGAATAGCCAAGAAGAAGTAGAGGAGTATATCCAAAAAGAGAGAGATCAAAAAGACAAACAGGAAGCTTACAATCAGTCCATAGAAAGATTAAAAAATGAGAAATGGAATCCTGATGATGATGACTATATAAGAGATATTGAATCTGTTGCTCTTGAACAAAAAACCAGTAGTAAAATTTTAAAAACCCTTGGTATAAAAGAAAATAGTCTGGATGCCCAGAAGTTTCTTAATAAAATTGGTTATTGGCCCGAATATTATAACCCTTATCCAGGTAGGTTGGGTATTAAGCTAACATCACCTCCACAGGAAGAACTTGATATTAATATAAAAAATAGACTGGATTTAACCCATTTAAAATCCTACGCTATAGATGATGAAGGGAGTAATGACCCCGATGATGCAATTTCCATGGAAGGGGATTATAAAATTTGGATACATATTACCGATGTTTCCTCGGTTGTTGAAGCGGGATCTGTTAGTGATATAGAGGCTTCAAACAGAGGTTCAAATCTCTATCTTCCTACTCAAACAGTTCATATGCTACCTGAAAATGTAACCCGCTTACAGGCTTTAGGTGCTGAAAATGGAAATAATACCATTTCATATTTAATAGAATTTGATGAAAACTACAATATTGTAAATAGAGATATATTTTTAGCACGGGTAAATGTAACTAGACTCAGTTACGAAGAAGTTGAAAACAGAAAGAATGAAGAGTCTTTTCAAAGTCTATACACCATTTCAAAACATTTAAAAGCAAGACGGGAAGAACTTGGTGCATTAACAATATCTCTACCAGAGGTGAAAATTAGGGTAAACGAAGAGAATGAGATATCTATAAAGCCTATACATGGTGTTGAGAGTCGAAATGTCGTTTCGGAATTTATGCTTTTAGCAGGAGAGACAGCAGCACTATTTTGTCACGAAAATAATATAGCTATTCCTTATGCAACACAGCAACCATCTGATTCTAAAGGCACTCCAGAAACAGATTTATCTTCAATGTATGTATGGAGAAGGAAATTTAAAAAAGGTGAGACTAAATTAAATCCCGAGCCACATGCAGGTCTTGGATTTAACTGCTACACAAGAGCAACAAGTCCACTTCGGAGATATTCAGATCTAATAGTAAACCATCAAATTAGAAATTTTCTTTTAGGAAAAACACTTCTTAACGAGGAGGAGGTTCTTTTAAAAGTCTCACCAGCCATAGACGCAGGGAAAAAAAGGGGGCAATGCGAAAGATTATCTAATCAACACTGGAAATTAGTTTACTTGTCACAAAACAGAGGATTAGTTTTTAATGGTGTCTTTGTAGAAAAAAAGGATAAAGATAAGGGTGTTTTATTAATAGAAGAGTTGGCAATGGAAACAACAGTTACAATGAAAGAATTCCCTCCATTAAACGAAATAGTAAGGGTTAAAATAAAAAAAATAGATATCCCCGGTGGGGAAGTTCTATTTTCTGTCTGTTAAAGATTTTTTTACATGCTCTGGCAGATAGTGGATATGTTTATCAATATCTTTACGAATTTCAGAAGCACTTATTGGGGTCATCTCTCTTTTATGGTCGAATTTTAAGTGGTCTACATTTAAAAAATTAGCGAGTGTATCCCCATAAGTTTCAGATGAAACTATACAATCAATACAAGGGTATTCTTGCTTAATGAATTTACACCATGCTTCAGTTCTGTTCTCTTGTGGTAGTTCATTTATTGCATCTCGATTTGTTATATCTATATCTATTTCTCTATTATTTTTATAGTGTTCAATTAACCAGGAATATCTTAATTCTGGTTCAATAGGTTCGTTTTTTGAAATTACAAGAAGAATCTTAATTCTTTCACAATATTGTAATCCATATTCTATAAGAGATAGATGACCGCTATGTAGAGGCATAAATTTACCAATGATTAGACCGTAATTGTACTGTTTTATCATAATAGCTCTACCGTCTTAAGTAAGAAAGTTCTTTAGGTAATACAATATTATTACCAAATTTATCCTCACCGTAGCCATTTTCAGCTAAAATTTTAATATCTTCTAAAACCCTTACATCCCCTTCAAAAAATACCATCTGATCCGATTTTATGTCCAATGTACCTGTTGCTAAATGGTGTGTTATTGCCCTTTTTGCATAGGATGATATCTTTTCTCCATGAATAGGAGGTAAATCTTCAAAGGAGAATGATTTATTATAAAGGGTGATATCTTCATTCTCCATTAAATCCATATAAACATTTCTTAAAGCGGTTTTAAGTTGTAATGAATCAAGGGGTAAGGCATTTTTTTTCTTAATAAAATCCATATTATTTACAACTTTATTTATCATAAATCTTTTTTGGGCATTAATAACTTCATTTGCTCTAAATAGTTCTAATGGTATTGCTGCATTATATGTTTTATCATCCATAATCATTTTAATTTCAGTTCCATAATGGATAACAATTTTAGCAATTAAAGTAGATGGTCTAACATGAAATCCCCTGTAGTTTGGAATTCTAACCCTTATTTTGCCTCTTTTTTCATAGTTTAACAATGTTTCTTTGCATAGTCTTTGTGCTTTATCACTAAGTTCCAATGCGTATCTTATAAATATATCAATAATGATTGTTACTATATCAATATCCGATGCAGGAGGTATAACACTATTAAAAAGTGTAGGTTTTAAGAAAGTTGCATGTCTTTCAATGTAGTGCGAACACTTAGTGCTTATATCTAATAAATGGTAAATAACAGATATATAGCATTTCAATCCAGGTAGAGTTTTATCTGAATTTAGTTTAATCGATTCAGAGAGGTAAGTATCAAATAGAGATTGAAGACTATGAAATTTATTCTCGAATTGCATTAGTTTCGCTTCATCAAAAACATCTGGAATCATACTTAAGTAATCAGATTTTTTTGTTTTAACAATTTTTTTTAGTTGGCTAAAATCTTCTGCAATATTCAGGAAACTTGTTGCCAAAGAAACTGCAGCCTGCTCCGCGGTTTTTATAGATCTTTTCTTTCTATTCCGCTCCAAATACCCTAAATCAGGGTAATCATTGTAAAATGAACACTCTATTGGACATACATTAAATACTATATTTACTTTTTTAAACTGTGTTATTGCATTTAATCCACTATTATAGAGCGCTTTTTTTAATAGATTATATGCCTCGTTTATATCGTATTTAAACTCTGTTTCATCTGCTAATATCTTTTTTTTAGGAAGTTGTTCGATTAAACGGGTACATTTAAAACAGCAGCCGGAAAATGATTTTACAACAGCTACAGCTTCACGGACTGGAAACCACTGTTTATTGTGTAGACAACCGTAATAGTCAAGGAAATCCTCTAAATGACCAGCTTCAACTTTAAGTCTAGCTAGAAACAATTGGGAAAAATTCCCCTCATAACCTTTTTCCATTATATGACTTATTAATACAAAAAATACTCTAGAGTGCTTTTCTACCGCTTCAAGGTATTTCTTATAATCAACTTCCAAATCCATGATTTAATATAAACCTATGAAAAATTATGTTCAACCATTTTACTTTCCAAATAACAATTTTCTTATTATAGTATCTAGGTGAAAAGAGGTAATTATGAGTAAGATATGGGCTAAAGATTATGAACTGGATTCATTAATCGAAGAGTTTACAGTTGGAAACGATTACGAGTTGGATCTGGATCTAGTAGAATTTGATTGTATTGCAAGTATGGCACACGCTAAAATGCTCTCAACAATAGGAATCCTTTCAGAAAGTGAATATGACAAACTGGAAACAGAGCTTCAAAAGATTATAATAGATGTAAAAGATGGGAATTTTATAATAAATAGAAGCGATGAAGATGGACATACTGCAATTGAGAGTCGTTTAACCCAAAAACTTGGTGATATTGGTAAAAAAATACATACCGGAAGAAGTAGGAACGATCAAGTAATAACAGCTACCAGACTATATTCCAAGTCACAAATAAAAAAGACTATTAGTAGTGGATTAAAATTAGTTGATTCTTTAATAGAGATGGCTCAAAAGAATAAAGATGTTCCAATGGTTGGAAGAACTCATATGCAGAGTGCTATGCCTTCATCTGTAGGTTTATGGGCAGGCGCATTTGCCGAAGAGATTTTAGATGATGTTAAAAATCTTAAAAATATTTATCAGTTAATCGATCAAAATCCACTTGGTTCAGCAGCTAGTTATGGTGTGCCATTGCCATTAAATAGAGAATTAACAGGGGAAATTTTAGGTTTTAAAAAAGTTCAAAACAATGTTTTATATGTTAATAATTCCCGTGGTAAGTTTGAGTCCATAATACTGGATGCTATGGATCAGGTTACCTTAACTTTAAGTAAAATGGCTCAGGACTTAATTCTGTTTTCCCTCCCCGAGTTTGATTATTTCTCACTGCCAAAAGAGCTTTGTAGTGGATCTAGTATAATGCCTCAAAAGAAAAATCCCGATGGATTCGAGCTAATTAGAAGTAAATCAGCAATAGTAACTAGTTGTGCGTTTCAGATAAAAAGTATAATTCGATCACTTCCTACAGGATATAATAGGGATTTTCAAGATACAAAAGAGCCATTTATGCGTGGGTGTAAAACAACCCTTCTTTCAATACGAATTATGGAGTTATCTATACAGAAACTAGAAGTAAATGTAGATAAATGTATTAAAGGTTTTACTCCAGAAAATTTTGCAACAGATGTTGCTCTTGAAATGGTTGCAAAAGGAGCATCTTTTAGGGATGCTTATGTAGAAGTTGGATTAAATATAGATAAACTTGCAAATAGAGATCCTGTCGAAGCTATTAAGCTTAGAACACATACTGGGACATCTGGTAATTTAGGTCTGGATTTAATTCAGCAAGGTGTAAATCTGCTTAGAAAAGAGCTTATTTTATAGAAAAAAAGAGGAGCTATTAGCTCCTCTCTTAATTATCTCATTACTTCCAATTCCTGCATTATATTCATGCAAAAATCACCAATATGCTCTATTTGTCTAACCATATCAATATATAATAGTTCAGCTTTTACATCGCTACCTTCCTGAATTTGTCTTCTTGCACTCTTTTTAAGTGTAGTTCTAAACTCATTAATCTTGGCTTCAATTGAAGTTGCATCAGCAATTTTATATTTTTTGGTCTTTGTTGATAAATTATATACAACATTTTCAAGGAATTCTGAAACAAGCTCTTCGTAAGGTCTTAACTCTTCTAAAGCTGTTTCATGGAAAATTAATCCTTTTTCTCCCTGTTTTTGTGCAATTATCATTAGTTTGTAACAACTGTCCCCAATACTTTCAAGCTCATTTACTATTCTCATTAAAGAAGCTGCATCGGTTAAACCATCATCATTTAAGTTTTCTTTAGTACAGTTAAGTAGGAAGTCCGAAAGTTCATCCTGCATCTGGTCTGTATAATCCTCTTCATACTTCATCTGTTGAAGTTCTGATTCCAGGTCTACTTTTTCACCTGAAATAGAGTTTCTAAATCTAGCAAACATTTTCTTAACTATCTCGGACATAACCTTAACTTCTTCTTTAGCTTTTAAAAGGTAAAGCTCAGGTATATCCTGTAATCCTGTACTCATGTATTCAAGTTTATACTGTTTTATACCCTCGTCATCTGCTTTAGATTTAATTATTGCAGTAACTAAATTTGAGAACTGAGGAACAAACCAAATAAAAATTAATGTTGCCGAAACATTAAATATTGTATGAAACATAGCTAAAGTAAATCTTGGATCATCTCCAGGTACTACAAAATATATAACCCTTAAAAATGGATAAAAGAAAATTAATGCAAGGATGGTTCCAAATACATTAAATAAAACATGAACCATAGCAGCTCTTTTTGCATTTGTATTTCCTGCAATAGATGCTAAAAAGGCATCAATTGTTGTTCCAATATTACTTCCTAGTGCCATAGCTGCTGCTATTTCCAGTGGTAAGCCTATACCTGCTCCATCAGTTCCAACAAGTATAAGGATAACACCCATAGTTGCACTTGATGAGTGGATAATAATAGTGGCAATCGCACCTACTGCTACAAATAAAATAACAGAAAGGTAACCTAATTCTGTTAATTTATGTAAGCTTAACATAAAAGCTGCAGCTTCCTCTTTTCCAGGAAGAAGATCTTTTAAAAGATGTAAACCTAAAAATAGGAGTCCAAATCCTATAAAGAATTCACCCCAGCTTTTCCGGGTATCATTTTTACTAAATAGAAGTAGAGGCATTCCTATACCAATACATGGAATAGCAATAGCAGACATACTAACTTTTCCAATAACAGCAATTATCCAGCTTGTTACGGTTGTACCAATATTTGCACCCATTATTACACCAATTGATTGTGAAAGGGTTAAAAGGCTTGCATTTACAAAACTTACAATCATAACAGTTGTTGCTGAGGATGATTGTATTATCGCAGTAATAAATATACCAGTTAAAACAGCGGTAAATCTATTTGATGTCATCATGTTTAAAATGCTCTGCATTCTATCACCTGCTGCTTTCTGTATTCCGTCACTCATTATCTTCATTCCATAAAGGAAAATTCCGAGGCATCCTGCAATTTCTAGTATTAGTACTATTAACGACAGAAATTTAGTTATTAAAAGCATCTATATAAACTCCTTGTGTTAGATGATAATTCACTTTTTGTAAAATTTATATTAAAAAAAAGCAATCTTTACAAATATATTTAACACAAATCTAACAAAAGGTCAGTTGTTCAATAATTGTTTTTATTTATATACATGGTTTCTTGACCCCTAAATACCTACTATGATAATCTTTAATAACTTTGATTTTTATTAAAAGGGGCCTTAATGAGTTTCTCACAACCTACTAAGCTGGGCATTGTTGCTTGTCCAGGTGGTGAACAGTTTGCAGATGAAATAATTACAAACTTAAAGTCTATTTATTATAGACGTTTTGAAAAAAAGACTAGAAATATTTCTAAAGTCTATGGTGTAACCGAGGAAGAGGCTGTAAAGCATTTGAATTATGATAACGATCTTAGTTCAACACAAGTTAAAATTTATGGAAATCCAGACAAGTACAGGGTTCCATCCTTTAAAGTACCGGGTACTTTTACGAGGTTTGCAAACGGGGAGCTGAAAGCAGAAATTAAACACTCTGTAAAAGGGATGGATATTTACATTGTTCAGGATGTAGAAAATGCCGAGCCAATTCAATTCAGTACAGGAGAGCCTGTTCAGTGCTCAATCAATGACCATATATTTAATCTTTTAGTTACCATCGATGCTGTTAAGCAGTCTGGAGCAAGAAGTATTACTGTTGTTGCACCTGTTTATCCATATTCCAGACAGCATAAAAAGAAGGGTAGAGAAGGGTTAACTGCATCATCCTTAGGTCGGATTTTAGAGGGTGCTGGTGTATGCAGGATTATTACTTTGGATATTCATTCTAAGGAGATTGAGCATACTTTTAAAGAGCTTAGTCTTGTTAATTTACATGCTTCATACCAAGTTTTAAGAAAACTCAGTAATATAATGGATCTTCATAACGAGGATATGGTTGTTGTTTCTCCAGATACTGGAGCCATAGATAGAAATAAATACTTTGCAAGCTCACTACAAAAACCGTTGGCCCTATTATATAAAGAGCGAGATTATTCTAAAGTAACCGAGAGTGCCAGTGAGTCAAATATAACAAGTGCAAGACTTCTTGGTGATGTAAACGGTAAAAATGTATTTATGGCCGACGATATGTTGGGTACTGGTGGTACCATGATTAAAGCTATGGGGTTACTAAAAGATAACGGTGCTAAAAAAATAGTTTGCGCTGTATCACTTCCATTGTTTACCGGGAAGGCAATCGAATATTTTGACCAAGCGTATGCTGAAGGTAAATTTTATAGAATTATTGGTACGAATGCAGTAACAAAAAGTATTGAACTTCTTGAAAGAGAATGGTATGTTTGTGCTAACGTTTCGAATCTATTTGCTAGAAGTATTTCTAGGCTGCATCATAATAGGTCAATGAGTCCTATTCTTGACAACAGCAAAATGATTCAAAGAATGTTAAGTCAAAGTAAGAAAAAAGAAAATAATTAGTTTGATCTATTGACAATAGTTGTTAGGGTTGGTATATTTCTCGAGCGTTAGCCCTTGTAGCTCAGTTGGTAGAGTACGTCCATGGTAAGGATGGGGTCACCGGTTCAAGTCCGGTCAAGGGCTCTTGGGCGATGTAGGCTTTGATAACGTTGACATATTTGTAGATTACGCATAATGTATATAAAATCAGGGAGTTTGGTTTATGGCTAAAGGAAAAAAAGGCGCTGTTGAGTTACTAGCATTACAGTGTACAGAGTGTAAAAGAAAGAATTATACTACGCAAAAGAACAGAAGAAATGTACAGGGTAAGTTAGAGCTTAAAAAGTACTGTAAATGGTGTAAAGGTCATGTTTTACATAAAGAAACAAAAATTAAGTAGATTGCATACAGGCCAATAGCTCCAATTGGCAGAGCGTCGGTCTCCAAAACCGAATGTTGTAGGTTCGAATCCTACTTGGCCTGTGTTTTTTTTATATGGAATCGGGAGAATTGAATGAATAAGATTAAGGCATTTTTAAGCGAAACTGTAGTTGAAATGAAAAAGGTTGTATGGCCTAGTTGGCCTTCTGCGTTATCTTCAATGAAGGTTGTTATAATTTCAACAGTGATTTTTGCAATTCTGTTTGGGTTAGTAGATTTCTTGCTTTTAAGTGGGGTTTATTCATTATTCTAGACCGAAATATTTGACTTATATGTATTGTATCTAAAATCTCAGGCTAAAGTCTGGGATTTTTTGTATGCAGGAAGAAGGTAGATTTATGGCAAAAGGTTGGTATATTCTTCATGTTTTTTCTGGACATGAGAACAAAGTAGAGAAATATATTCAGATGCATCGGGAAGAGGGTCTTTTTGGTGATGTTATTTCTGATGTAAAAGTTCCTTCCGAAGAAGTTTCTGAGAAAGTGAACGGTAAGACTCGTGTAGTTAAAAAGAAAATATTGCCTGGTTATGTAATGCTTGAAATGGATCTGCCGGAAAGAGGTTGGAAAAAAGCTTGTGTTGCTATTCGAAAAATTCAAAGTGTTTTGGGTTTCTTGGGTACTATGGGTGATTCAAAGCCTCAGCCAATAAGTTCTGAAGAAGCAAAGGCTATCTTGCAGAAAGCTGGTGCAATTAAGGCAGACAAAGGTCTTCTTGTTGGTCAAGATTTTGTTGCAGGTGAAAAAGTACGTATAAATGAAGGTCCTTTTGAGTCTTTTACAGGTGTTGTTGATAAAGTAATGCCAGAGAAAGGAAAGCTTCAAGTTGTTGTTGGGATATTTGGAAGAAATACACCTGTTGAGGTAGAATTTCAACAAGTAGAGCGTATATAATATTGTTTGAATTATGGGAGCTTGGGTTTGACTTAAGCGTTATTACCATAAAGGAGATATAATGGCAAAGAAAAAGGTAACGGCAGTAATTAAATTGCAAGTTCCTGCGGGAAGTGCAACTCCTGCGCCACCAGTAGGTCCTGCTCTTGGACCTCACGGTGTAAGTGCTCCACAATTTGTTCAGCAATTCAATGAAAGAACAAGTAAGTTGGAGAAAGGTTTAACAATTCCGGTTGTTATTGAAGTTTATTCAGATAGAAGTTTTTCTTTTATAACAAAAACTCCTCCTGCAGCAGTTTTATTAAAGAAGGCGGCTAATTTGAAAAGTGGTTCAGCTGAGCCTCATAAAGTAAAAGTAGCGACTCTTTCTGTTAAACAAATTAAGGAAATTGCAGAGCTTAAAATGCCTGACCTTAATGCAAATACAATTGATGCTGCTGTGAGTATTATTTCTGGAACTGCCCGATCAATGGGTATAGTTGTTGAGGGGTAGATAGATGAAAAGAGGAAAAAAATATAAAGAAGCTATAGCTAAAGTTGATTCTTCAGTTTTATACCCTGCAGTTGATGCGTTAAATTTGGTAAAAGAAGTATCTTATGCTAAATTTGATGAAACAGTTGAGGTTGCAGTTAAGTTAAATCTTAAAAAAAGCCACACAGTTAGAGATACAGTAGTTCTTCCTAATCAGTTTTTAGGTGAGAAGAAAATTCTTGTATTTGCTAAGGGTGAGAAAGCAGATGAAGCTAAGGAAGCAGGAGCAACTTATGTTGGTGCTGACGAATTAGTTGAAAAAGTTAGAGGCGGTTGGTTAGATTTTGATATCTGTGTAGCAACTCCTGATATGATGAGGGAAGTTGGTAAGTTAGGTCCAGTTTTAGGTCGAAGAGGTTTAATGCCTAACCCTAAAACAAGAACTGTAACTATGGATATTAAGGGTGCAATTGCAGAACTTCAAAAGGGAAGAACTGAATTTAGAGCAGATAAAACAGGTGTTGTTTCTATTGCTATAGGTAAAGTTTCTATGGATGTTGCTAAAATCGAGGAAAACTTAAATACTTTTACAGCTGAGCTTAAAAGAAAGAGACCAGTTGATTTAAAAGGTGACTTTATTAAATCTTTATCTGTTGCTTCTACTATGGGGCCTGGTGTAAAGGTCGATTTTAAATAGTCGCTTACTGAAGGAGAAATTAAATGGTAGAAAAGAAAATTCAACAATATAAAATTGATGCTGTAGGACAGTTAGAAAGACAATTTTCTGAAGTTAAAAGTTATTTTTTAACTGATTATCGAGGTTTATCTGTAGATCAAATTACAGAAATTCGAGGTAAATTAAGAGCTTTAGATGCAGAAATTCATGTTGTAAAAAATAATTTTGCAAAAAGAGCTTTTGAGTTAGTTGATGTTAAGGGTTTAGAGGACTATTTAGTTGGTCCAACAGCTATAGCATTAGTTAAGGGTGAGCCAGGACCAGTTGCTAAAGCTTTATTTGACGCGGTAAAAAGTACTAAGTTAGAGGTTAAGGCTGGATATGTTTCTGGTGAGGTTATGGATGCTGATGCTACAAGAGTTTTTAGTACATTACCTACAAGAGATGAAGCAATTCAAATGTTAATGTACGCTATGAATGGTGTTACATCTAAACTTGTTAGAACAATTCAAGCAGTTGCTGAACAAAAAGCATCTGCAGAAGCGTAAAAAATAAAAAAACAGCGTTAGTCTTCTTAGTTGTATGCTATCGCTGAGGAAATTATAGGAGAAGATAATATGACAACAGAAGAAATTTTAAATGCAATTGCTGGAATGACAGTATTAGAAGTTTCAGAGCTTGTAAAAGCTATGGAAGAGAAATTTGGTGTATCAGCTGCGGCTCCGGTTGCAATGGTTGCAGGTGGAGCAGTTGCAGAAGCTGCTGATGAGCAAACTGAATTTAACGTAGTGTTTAAAGGTTTTGCAGATGGAAGTAAAATTCCAGTAATTAAAGCAGTTAGAGAAGTTACAGGACTAGGTCTTAAAGAAGCAAAAGAGATCGTTGAAGGTTCTGATGCAGTAATTAAAGAGGGTGTGTCAAAAGAAGATGCAGCTTCAGTTAAGGAAAAATTAGAAGCAGCTGGTGCTGTAATTGAAGTTAAGTAATAGTATTTTTTATTTAATATTATAATTTTTTCTCAACTACCACCTCGAAGATGATCTTCGAAGGTGGTATTGTTGTCTGGGGGTAGTTTTAGTGTTTGTACGAGATAAGTCGGTAGCCCGAAGTTATATTGGGAAAGAATATGATGAGGTAATGCAGTTACCTAATCTTATTGACATTCAGTTGTCATCATATGAGAAGTTTTTACAAAAGGAAACTTTGGAAAAGGGCGAGCCTCTAAAAGATCAGGGATTAGAAAGTGTATTTAGATCTATATTTCCAATTGAAAGTTCAAACGGAGAGCTATCCCTTGAATTTAATAATTACACTTTAGATACAAAAAAAGAGTTATTATCCGAATCTACTTGTAAAAAGAAAGGTTTGAGTTATTCAATGCCTGTTAAGGCAAATATAAGTCTTGTATTTAATAATACAGGTGAGATTAGACAAAAAGTTTTATATATGGGTGATATCCCTTTAATGACCGATAGAGGTACTTTTATTATTAATGGTGCAGAAAGGGTTGTTGTAAGTCAAATTCATAGATCTCCAGGTGTTATATTTTCTAGGGACAAAGATATATATTCATCAAGAATTATACCATATAGAGGTTCTTGGTTGGAATTTGAAATCGACCAAAAAAGAGAACTGATTTATGCAAAAATAGATAGAAAGAAAAAGGTTTTGGGTTCTTTATTTCTACGTGCTTTAGGTTTTGAAACCAGGGAGCAGATTATAGAGCAATTCCATGCTATTGAATCTGTAAAATTATCTAAGAAAAGTAAAGAAGAGCTTGTAAATAAGTATTTTGCAAAAGCTGTTTACGGATTAAAAGATGGTGAAGAGAAAAAACTTTACAGAGCTGGTGAAAAAATTCATCCACATGATATAGATGAAATGTTGAATTCCGGTGTAAAAAAAGTTGATGTAATCGATTTTTCAGCAAAGGGATTCCTTGACTCAAGAGTTGTTTTAAACTGCTTCGAGCGTGAAGAATCTAAATTTAGTAAAGATGATTTAGAAAAAGATGAACCATCAAGGGAAGAAGCTATAGCTCAAGTATATGCAATACTTCAACCAGGTGAACCTATTACTGTTGAAAGTGCAGAAAAAGATTTAAAATCAATGTTTTTCTCATTAAGAAGATATGAATTAGGATCCGTAGGTAGATATAAATTAAATAAAAAATTCGACTACGAAGATCCAAATGAATCATTAGTTCTTGAAATGAGAGATATTGTAAATACAATGGCTCAGTTAATTAAAGTTTATGAAGGAGATGCTTCAATAGACGATATTGACCACTTGGGGAACAGAAGGATTAGATCTGTAGGTGAGTTACTTGAGAATTCATTAAAGGCAGCATTTTCCAGAATGGAAAGAATTTCTAAGGAGAGAATGTCTTTAAAAGATAATGAGGCATTAAAACCTCAGGATTTAATCTCTATTAAACCTATAGTTGCGGCTATTAAAGAGTTTTTTGGTTCTTCTCAATTATCTCAATTTATGGATCAGGTAAATCCTCTTTCAGAGTTAACTCATAAAAGAAGATTAAATGCTTTGGGTCCTGGAGGTCTTTCAAGGGATAGAGCTGGATTTGAGGTAAGGGATGTACATTATTCTCATTATGGAAGAATGTGTCCTATCGAAACTCCAGAGGGACCGAATATTGGTCTAATTGTTTCTTTGGCTAACTATACTAAAGTTAACGATTTTGGTTTCCTTGAAACTCCTTATAGAAAAGTTGTAGACGGAAAGGTTACTAAGCAGGTTGAATATTTATCTGCAATGGATGAAGAAAAGCATTACATAGCCCAGGCAAGTGCTCAATTGGATAAGGATGGAACATTCCTTGAAGAGAGAGTAGCTGTTAGAAAAAGTGGTGACTATTCAACAAAAGTACCTAGTGATATTAAATATATGGACGTAAGTCCTAAGCAAATAATTTCTGCTTCAGCGTCTCTTATTCCTTTCTTGGAACATGATGATGCTAACCGGGCACTTATGGGTTGTAACATGCAACGTCAAGCTGTTCCGTTATTATTCCCAGAAGCACCACTTGTTGGTACGGGGATGGAAGCAAAATGTGCTTACGATTCAGGTGTTTTAGTTAAAGCTAAAATTGATGGTCAAGTATCCTATGTTTCAACAGATAGTGTAATTATCACACCAATAGATGGTGGAGAGCCAGTAGTTCATGAGTTAATAAAATTCCAAAGAACTAACCAGGATACATGTTTTAATCAAAGACCAATTGTTAAAAAAGGTGAAATGGTTAAAAAAGGTGATGTTATATCCGATGGACCTTCTGTAGCTAATGGTGAATTAGCTCTAGGTAAAAACTTGTTAGTTGGATTTGTTCCTTGGAATGGTTACAACTATGAGGATGCTATTTTAATCTCTGAACGAATTGTTAAAGAGGATTATTATACTTCTATTCATATTAAGGAATTTATTACAGAAGTTAGAGAGACTAAGTTAGGTCCTGAAAAGTTAACTAGAGATGTACCAAATACTTCAGAAAGATCTTTAGAACAGTTAGATGTTGAAGGTATTGTTAGAGTTGGTGCTAAAGTAGATTCAGGAGCAATATTAGTTGGAAAGGTAACACCGAAAAATGAAACTGAAACAACTCCTGAATTTAAACTTTTAAACTCTATTTTTGGTGAAAAAGCTAAAGAAGTTCGAGATTCTTCTCTTAAACTTCCACATGGTGTTGAAGGTACAGTTTTAGATATTCAAAGACTTAAGAGATCTGAGGGTGATGAATTATCTCCAGGTGTAGAAGAGGTTGTAAAAGTTCTTATTGCCACTAAACGAAAGTTAAAAGAGGGTGATAAAATGGCTGGTCGACATGGGAATAAGGGTGTTATTGCACGTATATTACCAGTTGAAGATATGCCATATATGGCAGATGGAACATCTCTTGATATTTGTTTAAATCCTCTAGGTGTACCGTCAAGGATGAATATTGGTCAAATCTTGGAAACTGAGTTAGGTTGGGCTGCAGGAACATTAGGTAAATTCTTTGAAACACCTGTTTTCCAATCAGCAAGTACAACTATGATTGAAGATGCTCTAGAGTCTGCAGGTTTACCAAGAAGCTCCAAGGTTACTTTATATGATGGATATACAGGGGAAGCTTTTAAGAATCCTGTATTTGTTGGATATATGTACTATTTAAAACTTCATCACTTAGTTGATGATAAAATGCATGCACGATCTACAGGTCCTTACTCATTAGTTACTCAGCAGCCTCTTGGAGGAAAAGCTCAGTTTGGTGGACAAAGACTTGGAGAGATGGAGGTTTGGGCATTCCAGGCTTACGGTGCAGCCCATACATTACAAGAGCTTTTAACTATTAAATCTGATGATATGGTAGGTAGAGCAAAAATCTACGAAAGTATTGTTAAGGGTGATGTTGCTACTTTTGCTGGTGTACCAGAATCATTCAGAGTTTTAGTTCAAGAATTAAGAGGTCTTGCTCTTAATTTAACTATTTACGATGAAAAAGGTAGAGAGGTTCCTCTTACAGAAAGAGATGCCGAGATCATAGATAAACAAGGTAGTCGGTTCTAAGGAGATATAGATAATGAATGAAAATCAAGATTTTGACCATATAATGTTAAAGCTGGCTTCACCTGAGCAGATCAGAGCTTGGTCTTATGGTGAAGTTAAAAAGCCGGAAACAATTAACTATAGAACTCTTAGACCAGAAAAAGAAGGTTTATTCTGTGAAAGAATATTTGGAACTACTAAAGAGTGGGAATGTTACTGTGGTAAATTCAAATCTATTAGATATAAAGGTGTTGTATGTGATAGATGTGGAGTTGAAGTAACACATTTCAAAGTTAGAAGAGAGAGAATGGGGCATATAGAATTAGCATGTCCAGTTTCTCATATTTGGTATTATCGATCTGTTCCATCAAGAATGGGTCTATTATTAGATCTCTCTATAGCTGCACTTAGAAGTGTTCTTTATTATGAGAAGTATATTGTTATAGAACCTGCAGATACAGATTTAAAGAAGCATCAACTTCTAACAGAAGAGGAATATTCAGAAGCTAGAGATAGATATGGAGTTACTTTTACTGCAGGGATGGGTGGTGAAGCTATAAGTTCAATTTTAGAAAATCTTGATTTGGATGCGTTATCATCTGAATTAAGAGCAAAAATGAGCGAAAAAGGTGTTAAATCTGATAAAAGACTTCTAAAAAGAATTGAAATTGTTGAAAACTTTAGGGATTCTGGTAATAGAGCAGAATGGATGATTTTAGATGTTATTCCTGTAATTCCACCAGAACTAAGACCAATGGTTCAACTAGATGGAGGTAGATTTGCTACTTCTGACTTAAACGATCTTTATAGAAGAGTTATTAACAGAAATAACCGTTTAAAGCGATTAATGACACTACATGCACCTGATATTATAATTAGAAATGAAAAGAGAATGCTTCAGGAAGCAGTTGATGCACTTTTTGATAACTCAAAAAAGAAAAAAGTTGTTAAAGGTGCTTCAAATAGACCTCTAAAATCTCTTTCAGATATGTTAAAAGGTAAGCAAGGTCGATTTAGACAGAACTTACTTGGTAAACGTGTAGATTATTCAGGTCGATCGGTTATTGTTGTTGGACCTAATTTAAAATTACATCAGTGTGGTCTTCCTGCAAAAATGGCTTTAGAGTTATTTAAACCATTTATAATGAAAAAACTTGTAGAAAGAGACATTGTTTATAATATCAAAAAGGCAAAAAGTCTGGTTGAGCATGAGACACCAGAGGTTTGGGCAGTTTTAGACGAAGTTGTAAAAGAACATCCAGTTCTTTTAAACCGAGCGCCAACTCTCCATAGACTTGGGGTGCAGGCGTTTGAACCAGTTTTAGTTGAAGGAAAAGCTATTAGACTTCACCCATTAGTTTGTGGTGCCTTTAATGCCGACTTTGACGGTGACCAAATGGCTGTTCACGTTCCTTTAACAAGAGCGGCTCAAATTGAGTGCTGGACTTTAATGCTTTCGGATACAAACTTAATGTCTCCAGCAAACGGTCAACCAGTTGTTTATCCATCTCAAGATATGGTTTTAGGTATTTATCATTTAACAAGTGTAAGACCTAAAGCAAAGGGAACAGGAAAATACTTTAGTAGTAAAGATGAAGCACTATTGGCTGTTCAATCAGATGCTGCCGAGTATCAATCATTGGTACATGTTCTTATTGATGATGAATGGATTGAAACAACACCAGGAAGAATTGTTTTAAACGATTTATTACCAGAAGAGGTAAGTTTTGTTAATTACAGATTGGGTGACGATCAAATAAGAGAGTTAATATCTCATACTTATGAAGAGCATGGTTCTTATGTAACTGTAAGAATGTTAGATATTATTAAAGATACTGGTTACAAATTTGCAACAATTTTTGGTGCTTCTATTGGTGTTGATGATATATTAATACCAGAGTGTAAGAAAGAAATGATTGATGCTGCGAATGCTGAAGAAAGTAAAATAATCAATCAGTATATGCAGGGTCACATTACATCAGATGAGCGATATAACAGGGTTGTTGAGGTTTGGTCTACAACTAATGAAAAGTTGACCAACGAAATGATGGATAATGTTGAAAAAGATAAAGACGGTTTTAACAATATTTTCATGATGGCAAACTCTGGAGCAAGGGGATCTCGAAATCAGATTAGACAATTATCTGGTATGAGGGGTCTTATGGCTAAACCTTCAGGTGATATTATTGAATTACCTATTCGATCTAACTTTAAAGAGGGACTATCGGTAATTGAATTCTTTATTTCTACTAATGGTGCTCGAAAAGGTCTTGCAGATACAGCTCTTAAAACAGCGGATGCCGGTTATTTAACACGAAGATTAGTAGATATAGCTCAAGATGTCGTTATTAATGAAGAAGACTGTGGTACTATTAACGGTATTGAAATGGTTGCTTTAAAAGATGGTGAAGATGTTGTTGAAGCTCTATCAGATAGAATTCAAGGACGTTTTACACTGGAAAGAGTAAAGCATCCTATTACTGATGAAATTATAATTGATGTTAACGAAGAAATTACAGATAAATTAGCTAGAGCAATTGAAAGTGTTGGTGTTGAATCCGTAAAAGTAAGAACGGTTTTAACATGTGAAGCTAAACAAGGTGTTTGTAAAAAATGTTATGGTAGAGATCTATCAAGAAATAAAAATGTTAACATAGGTGAAGCTGTAGGTATTGTTGCTGCTCAATCAATTGGTCAACCAGGAACTCAGTTAACAATGAGAACATTCCATGTTGGTGGTGCGGCATCTGCAGTAACAGAAGATAATAAAATATCATTGAGTTATCCTGTTTTAGTTAGATCTTTAAAGGGTCAATCTGTTGATTTAGAAGATGGTAAAGTTTTATTTACAAGAAAAGGTGAGATGATTGTTTCAAAAATTCTTGATAAATATAAAATTGAAAAAGGTGATAAAGTACTTGTAGAAGATCAGCAAAAAGTTATTAAGGGAGAATTAATAATTGAGCGTTCATCTGGAAATGTTGAAGCAGATGATATTGCTTTTGTAGTTCTTCATGGTGGTGAGTTACTTTTAGTTGCACAGGATCAAGTAGTTCAGATTAGAAATGGTTCAACCGTAATAGTTAAAGAAAATCAAATTGTTCCAGCCGAAGAATCAATGGCTTTCTTTGACCCATTTAGTGATCCAATCATTGCTGAATTTACTGGTAAAGTGAAGTATGAAGATATCATCCCTGGTTCAACTCTTCGAGAAGAGGTAAATGAAGATACTGGAAATGTTGAGAAAAAAATCTCAGATACTGCTGCTGAAACTTTACAACCTAGAATTTTAATTTTAGATGATAGTGGGAAAGAGCTTGCAACTTACTTTTTACCTAATAATGCTTATTTAAGTATAGATGATAAAGAGAGTGTAAAAGCAGGAACAACTCTTGCTAAACTACTAAAAGAGAGTGCTAAAACCCAGGATATTACTGGAGGTTTACCGCGGGTTGGTGAATTGTTTGAAGCTCGAAGACCAAGATCAGAAGCAGTTCTTGCCAGAATTGGTGGTGTTGTTAGATTTAAAGGAATTGCTAAAGGTAAACGATTAGTTGTAGTTGAAGATCCTTTTGGACGAGAGTTTAAACATCAAATACTTATGGGTAAACACTTAGTTGTACGAGATGGAGATACTGTAAAAGCAGGTGAAAAACTTTGTGAAGGTAATATAGATCCACATGATATTTTAGATATTCTTGGGGAAAATGCTTTACAGCGATTCTTAGTAGATGAAGTTCAAGAAGTTTATAGAATGCAAGGTGTTCAAATCAATGATAAACATATTGGTGTTATTGTTCGTCAGATGATGAGAAAAATAGAAATAACAGAAGTTGGTGATACTCACTTTATTTATGGTCAACAAATTGATAAATATTCTTTTAGAAAAGAGAATGACAAAGTTGTTGCTCAGGGTGGTCAACCAGCTGTTGCAAGACCTTTATTATTAGG
>JAFGYD010000031.1 GCA_016936295.1 Spirochaetales bacterium
GATGCAGATATTATTGAAATCATATTAAAAGAGTTGGAAATAGAAGCGGTATATTTTCAAGGTGACTTTGACGATGTTTTAGCCCAGTATAAATTTGGAAACAGTCTTAATTTACTAACTGGAGTAGAAATAACAGAAAATAGAAAATTATTTACAGATTTTACCCAACCAATATATTACAGACACTCAACTCTTTTTGTTTTAGATGATAGTTCTTTTGGTTCTGTTGAAGATTTAAATAACTTGATTATTGCCGGGGATAGAGATAGTTTTATAGAAAACTTGATTAAACGGGATTATTCTTCTATTAAATTAAGAATTATTCACACCGATACAAAAAAAGATTCAATTCTGATGCTACAAGAAGGAACAGTACAAGCTATTATTATGCCTGAAATTGTAGCACTATCACTTTCAAAAAAGTTGAATGTTAAAATTAGGCCAATACTGGAAGATATAAATGGAGTTCCTGTTGCTATTGCAGTAAAAAAAGATTACGCACAATTAAAAGATATTTTAAATGAAGAAATCTCTATATTAAAATCAAATGGAACAATAGATAGATTAATTAAGAAGTGGACTGAATAATTCCTGGGACAGAAATTGTGAAAGTTGTCCCCAATCCTATTTCACTTTCACATATAATCTCCCCTTCTAAAGTTGTTGTAACAAGATTGTAAACAATACTTAGCCCTAATCCACTACCACCAAGTCCCCGTTTTGTAGTAAAAAATGGATTAAATATTTTATCTATATCTAACTTAGAGATTCCTAAACCATTGTCTTTGTATTTAATAATTGCCACAGATTTTGTTGATGTCACTATTATATCTATAATACCCTCATCTATTCCATCAAAACCGTGAATTAGAGAGTTCATTAAAAGATTTGTAAATATTTGGGATATAGCTCCAGGATAACTCTCTATAGTCAATTCATTTTCACAATAAATATTAATTTTATGTTTTGTTCTTTTAAATTTTGATCTTGTGCTTAATAAAATCTCATCTATATATTCGCGAATCTTGAACTGTCTTTTTATTTCTGAGCTTTGATCCACAGCTATATTTTTAAAACTCTGTATTAGCGCCCTTCCCTTATTCATATTAGATAAAATAATTTCTGCAATTTCCTCGGAAGTGGTAAGATAATTATCTAAATAACTTTTAGTTATTTTGTTTTCATTAAATGATTTTCTAAATCTATCAATCTCATCCTTTAAATGTGATGCTGCGGTAACCCCAATTCCAATAGGAGTATTTATTTCATGGGCAACACCTGCAACTAACATACCCAGGGATGACATCTTTTCAGATTCTATAAGTTGCTTCTGTGCCGACTTCAAGTCATCAAAAGCTGTTTCCAACTCAATAGTTCTATCTTTAACCTTAATTTCCAAACTATTATTTAACTCTAATAATCGACTCTCAGCTTCCCTTCTCTGTAAATTTTCAGATTGAATCTGTTCGATTTGAGACTTTATAGAATCCCTCATTTTAATAAAATTTGCTGTTAAAATTCCAAATTCATCATTAGTCTTTATCTTAATATCCTCATTTAGATCACCTTTACTTATATCTACCGATATTTTAATTAAGTCGTTAATTGGTTTTACAATTTGGTAGAGAAGTGATGCTAATATAGCTACAAGTAGAAAAATTACTATTGTTACTGTTATAGCTCCTTCTTTAAAAGATGTTTTAATCTGTTCTGAAATGGTATTTTTTGTATAGACAACAATAATTGTTCCTAATTCGACATCACGATAAATTACTTTTAATTCCTTAGTTATTGTATCTATATCAGAGATATAGTTTTTATCTAAAATTGTATCGGTAATACCTTGATTTTCAACAAAACGGATGCTTTTAATATCAGGATCATAGAAGAATAACTCCAGTGTCTCATTTAATAGTTCGTAATCTAAATTATATATAGGATTTGACACCGCTCCAACTATCATTTTGTCTGTTTTTTCTATTTTATCAAGCAATTCTTTCTCAGCAGTAATTTTATAATTATACAAAACCCATGCTTCCCTGCCAAATAGGGTAAAAATTGTAGTAAAAACAACACTGTAAATAATTTTAGTCTTTAATTTCATTATAAATTAATTCTAACTTATTTTTGTTTAAAGTCAAACTTATGAATTCAAGTAATAATATTTTCTTATATAGATTCGAGGGAATAATGTATAAGTTTAGAGAGGGCGTATGCAACTTGCAGCCAAGAGAGAAAGCAATAGAGTATGGAATAAAGAATTTAAGCGACAAAGAGTTACTATCCATAATTTTAGGTAGTGGTACAAGGCAAAATCCAGTAGGGAAACTAGCAACGCAAATACTTTTATTAATAGATAAAACTAATGGAGATATGTCGACAGAGGATTTAAAAAAAATAAATGGTGTTGGTAATGCAAAAGCTACACTTATTAGTGCTGCATTAGAATTTTCACGAAGAAGGATCTCCCCTAACTCTGTCAAAGTAGCTTATCCTACTGATATTTTACCAGCAATAAGACACTATGTGACTAGAGCTCAGGAGTATTTTATAGTGGTCTCTTTAAATGGAGCACATGAAATAATAAAATCGGAAGTAGTAAGTATAGGTATTTTAAACAGGACATTAATACATCCACGAGAAGTTTTCTCCGAGGCAATAAAAGACAGAGCAGCATCTATACTATTGGCACATAATCACCCTAGCGGGAATTTAACTCCCAGCATAGAGGATATTGAGGTTACAAAGAGATTAATAAGTGCAGGAGAACTTCTTGGTGTTAAAATTTTAGACCATATAATCTTTTCGGGCACAGATTATTACAGTTTTTTAGAAAATGATAAGTTATGACTACTTTTTATTCATTTTTATTATTAACATATTTGACAAAATGTAAAAATAAATAAACAATGGATAAACTAAGGAGAAATAATTGATTTTACACAATGAATTTGTAAAGACTGCAAAAAAATTTAGCAAGAAAATAGCCATCATAGATAAAATGACAGGCGTAAAAGTACCTTATAGCAGGGCTTTAATTGGAGCATACATATTAAAAAATAAATTTTCAGCTTACAGTAGCAAGTATATAGGAATTATGATTCCAACCTCGGCAGGAGCTATGCTTGCAACTATAGGTGCTCTATTCGCAGGTAAAATTCCGGTAATGATTAACTACTCCACAGGTGCAGAAGAAAATTCTATATTTGCAATGAAAGAGTGCGGATTTGATACAATAATAACTTCCAGAGCTTTATTGGAAAAAATTAGTTGTCCATTAATCCCTGGAATGATCTGTATAGAAGATATAATGCAGACTGTAACAACCAAGGATAAAATTTTAGCAGCTTTAGTAACAAAATTACCTAATTTTTTACTTTTTTCGATGTTCCCCAAAACATTTGAAACAGATACCGCTGTTATTCTTTTTACTAGTGGTAGTGAAAAAGATCCTAAAATTGTTCAACTTTCACATAAAAACCTTTATACCAATGCTAAAGCATCGGTTGAAGCATTGGAAATTTATAGTAACGATATAATATTATCAGTTCTTCCTCTATTCCATGTTTTTGGTATTCAGACAAATTTTTGGTTACCACTCTTAACAGGAATGACAGCAGTAACTTATGCTAACCCACTAGACTATAAAAATGTTGCTAAAATAATAAAATCGGAAAAATGTACAATGATTGCTGCAACACCAATTTTTCTCTCTGGTTATACCAGATCATCTAAACCGGGGGACTTTGAAACCTTAACTTTAGTAGTAGCAGGGGCAGATAAAACCCCTGAGTGGCTTAGAGAAGATTATAAAACTAAACATAATATTGATATTTTAGAAGGGTACGGAACAACAGAGACAAGTCCTGTAATCTCTGTTAACAGAAAAAATAGTAATAAACCAGGTAGTATAGGACTCCCATTAGAAGGCGTTGAGGTAAAAATTACAGATATAGATTCAGATGAGATTTTACCAAATAACAGTGAAGGTAAAATTTATGTCAAAGGTGATCTTGTAATGAAAGGTTATTTAAATTCATCTGAAAATAGTAAAGTAATTAAAGATGGTTGGTACTATACAGGCGATATAGGTTTATTAGACGATGATGGATTCCTATGGCACAAAGGCCGTTTAAAAAGATTTGTAAAAATTGGAGGGGAGATGGTTTCTCTACTTAAAATTGAGACGGTACTATCAGAAATTATTACAGATCATGATATTGAATTTGGTGTTATTGAAGAATCCTGCGATATTAAGGGTGCAACTTTAACAGCTGTTTTCACTAAAGAGATTGACAGAGATAATTTAATTAAACAACTTGGTCAAAAACTACCTCCTATATATATTCCAAAAAAGTATATAACTGTAAATGAATTGCCTAAAATGGGTAGTGGTAAAATAGATTACAGGAAAACTACAGAAATGATTGAGGCTTTAGTTACAAAATAATAGAATAGCTTATGATTTTTAATAAGTTAACAATGAAAGAAGC
>JAFGYD010000193.1 GCA_016936295.1 Spirochaetales bacterium
AAGAAGCTGCAATGTATATAGGAGGTAGTTGGGAGATTAACACACTTCAAAAGAATTCTGAAAATCCTGAAAATATAGGATTTTTTGCTCCTCCAGTTTTGAAATATGGGGATAAGGTACAACTATGTTTCCATGTAGATATTGGTATTGCCATGAACAAAGTAACAAGATATCCAGAAGCAGCTGAAAGATATATGAAATGGGTGGCTTCGGAAGATTATGCACAAACAATAATGGAAATATTCCCTGGATTTTTCTCATATACCCCGGGAACCTATGATCTGCAAAATCCCTTAGTTAAGGATATACAAAAAATTATTGGAGAGTCTGAACCTACAGTGAGAACCCTTTGGGAAAAACTTTCTGCAGAATCTCCACAAGGAAATCAATTATTAGGGGAAGCAATGCAGGCAATGTATAACAAAGAAATGACACCCACAGATGCTGCAAATTATATTAATAATGGACTAAGTTGGTATTTCAAATAATCATTTTTGTGATACATTTATTAACAGGATGTAAAATGAAAATAAGTGCAAAATTAACATTAATATTATTATTTGTAATTATAGGGTTAACAACCTCTATGTTAATTATATTTAATATTAAATTAACTCAAAAAAATAATGATGAAATTAAAATTCTTCGTACTGAAGAGTATAATAAAGCTAAAGTTGTTTTAAAGAATTATTTAGATATTTCCACCCAGGTAATTGTAAAAAATATAGAAAATTCTACAGATTTAAATTATTTACAGAATAAATATAATAAGGAATTGAAAAATATTATCGATAGTGGAGAATCAATTATAAATAAAAGAATTACACAATATAAAAATGGTGAAATATCCTTAATTCAAGCTCAAAAAATGGCAAAAGAAGATATAAAAAATATCAGGTACGATAATGGAACGGGTTATATCTGGATTAATGATACAGAAAAACCAATACCCCGAATGATAATGCACCCAACCATCCCAGCTTTAGATAATACAATATTAGATGACAAAAAATATAATTGCGCATTAGGTAGAGATGAAAACTTATTTGTAGCAGCATCTAATATTTCTCAACAAAATGGAGAAGGTTTTGTAGATTATTTATGGCCTAAACCTACAAGTGAAGGATTAACTGAAGATAAACCTAAACTATCCTATGTTAGACTAATTCCAGAATGGGGCTGGGTTTTAGGTACTGGAATTTATATTGATGATGCTGTAGAACAGGCAAAAAAAGAGAGTTTGCAAACAATTTCATCTATGAGATATGATAATAATTTAGGTTACTTCTGGATAAATGATACTTCTACACCATACCCGTATATGATAATGCACCCGCTATCACCCGAATTAAATGGGAAAAAACTTGATAGTGCAAATTATAATAAGGTTAAAGGCTCCAATGCAAACTTGTTTTCTGAATTTCAAAAAATCACTGCTAAAGATGGAGAAGGATATGTAGAATATTCTTGGCCAAAACCATCTTTAAATGGTACTACAATGGAAGAGAAACCTAAACTATCATTTGGTAGATTAATTAAAGAGTGGAATTGGATAATTGGAACTGGATTTTATATAGATGATATTGAGAATAACATTGAAGGAAAGAGTAATTTACTAAAAAAGAATTTGCTGGAATTAACAGTAGTGACGTCACTACTTTCATTAATTTTATCTATAATAATATTTATAATAATGAGAAGAATTATAAAAAAAATTGTAAATCCTATAAATAGTTCTGCAATAATGTTAAATCAAATGTCTCAGGGTGAAGGAGATTTAACTAATAGGTTAAAAATTGTAACTAATGATGAAGTTGGGGAATTATCAACTTATTTTAATTTATTTATTGAGAAACTTTCAAAAATTATCAATAAAATTAAAATTACAAGTAATAAAAATGTTGAGATACAAGATAAACTAAAAAATAATACAATATTGGCTAATAGTGAAATAGAAGGGATAAATTCTCAAATATTAACTATGGAAGATAAAATTAAGGATTTAAATGAAAGTATAAATAATACGGATATAAGTGTAAGTAAAATTCTTACTCATATTGATAATTTAGATAAAAATATTGAGAATGAGTCTAGTGCAATTGAAGAATCATCGGCAGCTATAAACGAAATGGTAGCATCCATTAATAGCGTTTCTAGAATAACTTCTGATAAAAACCGTTTAATTAGTGGTTTATTAGAGAAAACTGTAACTGGATCAACATTAGTAGATAAAAGTACTTCTTTAATTGAAGGTGTTAATGCACAACTTGAAGTAATAAAAAATATAACAAATATTATTAGTAAAATTTCAAGTGAAACCAATTTATTAGCTATGAATGCAGCAATAGAAGCAGCCCACGCAGGAGAAGCAGGTAAAGGATTTTCTGTAGTAGCAGATGAAATAAGAAAACTGGCAATGACTACAGCTGGAAGTGTTAAAGATATAACTTTAGTTATTAAAGATGTAATTTCTAATATTGAAGAGAGTGCAGAAACAAGTAAAAAAGCAAAAGATGCATTTAAATTAGTAGATACAGGAGTTAAAGATTTTGCTCTTGGTTTAGAAGAGATAGCCAGAGCAACACAAGAACTATCTACTGGAGGAAATGAAATTCTGGAAGCATTAAATTTACTAAACTCTGTTTCAATTGATGTTCAGGAAAGTTCTTCAGAGATGAATAAAATGTCGGAATCTGTTAAATTAAGTATGGAAAGTGCTACAAATATTTCAGATGATGTAAAAAATAGTATTATGCAAATTGTTACGTCATCTGAAAAAATTGCAATGGTTATATCTAATATAGTTGAAAACAGCACTAAACTCTCTGAAACAACAAAAACATTAGAATCTGAAATTTCATTGTTTAAAACCGAATAGAAAGCCCTATTTCAGGGCTTTTTCAAATTTTTCCTTGATTATTTTACCATATTCATCTGGGTTACTCCCCTCAATATCAATCCAATGTACAAGTAAATAGTCATCCATTATATCCAGTGTTACTGTCCCGGGGGTTAATGTTATAGCCTCGGCTAAAAACCATTTTTTCCTTGCACTTGTTAAATTAGTAGGAACTTTAACTATCCCTGGATTTATATTAATTTTAGGGGATAATACTAATTTAGCTATACTGATATTGGCTTTTACTATTTCAATAAAAAGTGTTGGAATATAAAGTAGCCAATTTTTTAAAGTTAATCTTTCTCCCGGATTTTGTGGAGAAATTTTTAATGATACCCATGAAGTAATTAAAGATAAAGCAAAACCTAAAATTAATTCCTGTATGTTTAAAGATGCAGTTAAAAAAATCCAAAAAACATACATTACAACCGTTCGTCCAAAAAATCTACCCATTTTGTTTCTCCTTTTTACTTGTATCAGGAATATTGTATAAGAATGAATTAGGATCAGTTGAAACCATGCTATATTCATTTGATAGAGTCAGTGACTTTGTAGGACATACATCTGTACATAGTGAACACCAGCAACATCTACCAAAATCAACTCTTGGAATTAATTCTGAGCTATTTTTTGCATTTTTAACAATTTCAGGTTTTATCATATCAATAGCATCATTCATACATATATCTTCACATAAACCACAGCCAATACATTTTGACTGGTCATTTCTATGAAATCCTCTATAATTCTCTGTGGTTTTACGTTTCTCAAAAGGATACAAAAGAGTTGCTGGTTGTTTAAATAGATACTTTAATGCTGTAAACGGCTCCAAAATACCTTTAATATCTAGTTTCCAATTCATAATTACCTCTCAATCTCCGGTGGACATGTTCCTAATGAATTCATAATCATAGCAACATCTGCGAGTTGTCCCCCCTTTATTACTTCTGGCAATAAAGACATAGCATGAACCATTGAAGGACCTTTAACCTGCATTCGTCTAAGTTTTTCACTTCCGTCGGAAGCCATATAGTAAGAAAATTCTCCTCTGGAAGACTCTGTTCTTACCCAGGTTTCCCCTTTAGGAATTGTAAACTGTCTATGATTTTTCAATTTAACATTTACTGGTCCATCCTTAGGCATCATTTTAATAATTTGTCTTAAAATCCTTATACTCTGTTTAAACTCTTCTCTTCTAATTAAAGCTCTAGCGTAAACATCGCTTTCTGTAGCTACAGGAATATCAAATTCCAAATTTTCGTACATTTCATATGGGGCATATCTTCGAACATCTTTTTTAAAACCTGCAGCTCTTAATACAGGTCCTACAACCCCATGCTTTAGTGCTGTTTCCGGTGAAACATACCCAGCTCCAACCGCTCTTTTTTTAAACACAGCATTATTGAAAAAAATTCTATCATATTCGGGTAATCTGGTTTCATAGTAATCTAATAATCTACCTAATTTATATAAAAATCCTAATGGTAGATCATTTCTTACACCTCCAGGGTAAATATACATGTGGTATACCCTTGCTCCTGTTAGCTCTTCATACAGGTCTAACATTAAATCCCTATCTGCTACAGCCCATTGTGGATTTATATATAATCCCAAAGAACCACCCTGTCCTGCCATCCACAAGAATTGAGATGTCATTCTCTGCATTTCCAAAACCATAGTTCTAATCCATTTTGCTTTTACGGGAACCTCAATTCCTGCTAAATTTTCAATACCCCTTGCAAAATTTTCTTCATTAGGGTCTGGTTCTGGTACACAAATTCTGCATACAATTGTAAATGCCTGTGGAATTGTTCTTCTCTCAACTAACTTTTCAAATCCTCTATGTAGATATCCAACATGGGTTTCGGCGTTAACAATGGTTTCACCATCTAAATCTATTTCAACACTCATATTCCCGGTAATTCCAGGATGTTGTGGGCCATGAAATATTTTTACTAATTGATTATTTTTGTTCATTGACATCAGCTCCTTTAGTTACTTCAGAGGCTTTAGCTTCTCTTACACGTTTCCTCTCTGTTGCTACATCCATTGCATCTTCTCTTCCAGGTCTGAATTCAAAAGAATTATTTACAAAGTCTAATGTATCAAAATCTCTTCTCATAGGAGGAATTTGTTGCCAATCTTCAAGGAAAAACTCTTTTAAACTATTATGTCCAGTTACAGAAACTCCAAACATCTCCCACAATTCTCTTTCAAAATGATTTGCCTGAGGCCAAATATTTTGCAAAGACGGAATAGTTGAAATTGTTCTCTTCGATCCATCATCTTTTAGTTCTCTTGGAAGATTTAAACTAACAAAAACTGTTTGATTAAATTCATAGCTATAAAAAATATAATTTAATTGTAAATAACCATCCTCAATCCAGTCTGCACAACTAATTGTCTGTAATGATTCAAAATTAAGTTCGTTATGTAACCTGCTAGCAATTGTAATTAGATTATCAATCTCTATATTTATTTTATGTATTCCTTGATCATCTGTTGTAATATTATATCCCGGGAAAGTGGGGATTAATTTATCATTAATAAAACTCATCACATCCCCCCATCGGAATAGTACCAGTCACATGTATAATTTGGAGTAACATTATCACCAAATACCTTTTTTTGATTCTCTTTATACCAATTTATATTTTCCATATATCTTTTGGCACCATCGGCTTTTCCTTCTAAAATTTGCTTCTGAAGTGCAATAAATCCATCTATTA
>JAFGYD010000194.1 GCA_016936295.1 Spirochaetales bacterium
CATCGAATTTCAAAACCATTATTCTCCATTATTTCAACATACTCTTCTGGCATGCAAAGTTCTTTTGGAGCAACAAGGTCAACAATTACTTTTTTAAAAATTTTCAAACCATTTGCTTTAGAATGAACAGTTCTACCATGAAAAAGATCGCCAACCAACGCTAGATGTATAGAATCTCTATTCCACTCTTTATGCTCTAAAAAGGAAAATTCATCAAGAAATTCCTGTGTGGGATGTTCATGTTTTCCATCACCTGCATTAATAAATCCAGCTTTTGGTAGAAATGTTTTTTTTGAATATTCCCCTATTTTTTCTTCAAGAAATTTACAAACACCCTCTTGAGCAGTTCGCATAATAAACATAGATCTATCTGAATAACCGTATAGCATTTTTACAGTATCTAAAATACTTTCGCTTTTATTGAATGATGAACTGTTTACGTCAAAATTATTTAACTTTACATTATGAAATTTTGCAGCATTCCTAAAAGATTCTTTTGTTCTTGTACTACTTTCAAAGAACATTAAATATATTCCAAAATCTGGATCATTTAATTTAAATGATGATAAATCACCACCTTCAGAAATTGTTCGTTTCAGTTCCTTAGTTTTTTCATATAAATAAAGTTGTTCATCAATTGATAAATCTTCAACAACTGCTATTGTCCTACCAAAAAACAAACTTTTTTCATTAACCATAACTTCTCCTTATTCATTTGATAGAGATACAAAATCAGACAAATTAACCAATACTATACTATTATTTTTAACTTGTACATAAAAGATATCACTCTTTAAATTCAAATAGCAGTCCTTGTATATTTCTACAGGGCTTCTGGAAATCAAGTTTAAATCTAAATCAAACTGCCCAATATAATGCTTATTATCAATAATTATTATTGAATATAAAAAATTCTTATCATATATAATAGTAGAATTTTCATAACAGGCTGTATCTGCCCATTTTTCGACTTCGAATGAATCTGGAGATATTTTACCAAGAGAAATTATCTGATTTTTTTCAGATCCACCAGCTATTACATATAAAGAATCCTTGGCTTGTATATACTGTTTATTTCTAATTGTATTAACATCACTTTTGTTTACAATATTACTGTATTGATCTATTTTTACAAATTCTGCCAATATTCCTGATCCAGAATCTCTGACAAGTAGGGATGTTACTAACTTCAACGTATCACTTTTTTCCAGAGTAATAAGTTTATTTTTATCCTCTGCCAAATTATCTCTTAATTCTAAAATTAAGTCTTCTTTTTCCGAGAGTAAAGCTTCCTTCTTCTCTATTTCACTCTCTAAAGCTAAAGTTGGAACATCTTCTAAACTTTTATCTTCTGTGACATTCTCATCCGAATTCTTAATTATACTTATATCATTTGCAATTTCACTTGCAAGCTCATCAAATTCTCTCTCTTTTAAATCGATTATATCTTCTCTTATTTCTATGCTTTCAGGATCTTCAAGCTTAATAATATTAATAATTTTTTCGTCAATTAATGTATCAGAATCAATATTTGATAGTTTCCCCAAATAAATATTATTAGAAAGAGGAATATAAATAAATGATTTACCTGGCCAGTTAAAATACTGAAGATCAATTCCTAAAAATTCACTATTATTAGAAATAACGGTCTCGGCACTATAATTTTTAGAAAAATGTTCTGCATCCCCTCTGTAAACCGCATTATAAATAACTATTAAATATGCTAATAAGTCAGCATCTTTTTCTGAATATCCATAATTATCAATTAAATATTGGGATATAATCAATTTAATATTTGCAATATTATCTATTTGGGAATCTTTAGTAATTTCCAAAATATCAGCAGATTTTAAATTATCTTCCCATTCCGCTTTTGGTCTATGATATAAATTATATTTATTATTATAGTTGCCATCACCCTTAATATCAGGAGTTATTTCATTAGCGAGGAAAGTACCTATAGCTCTAATTTCTGAAATAGAGTTATAAAACAAATGTGGACCTATATAATTCTCAAACTCCACTGTTATATCTAAATTTACATCAAGTGATGCCCTATCTACTTCTATTCCACAAACACTGAAACTTATTAAAAATAAAAAAACCAAAAATGACTTTTTCAAAGTAACACTCCTATTTTATATTTTTTATTACACTATAGCATTCATTTTCAATTTTTTTTGAATAACCACTATTTAGAATTTTCTCAATTCCACTAAATACGAATTCTACATATTCTCCATTAGTATTATAGTTAATATTATACAATGCATATAACGCATTAACAGCAAATTTTTCATCATAAAAATCATCAACCCTGGAATTGATCAAATTTATTACAGAACCATTTAAATCTATACCAATTAAACCAAGTGCATAAAATATATTTGTAATAATAATGTATGATTTCTCTACAATTAGGTTATTTACTAAATAAGGCAAAAAAGATATATCTCGACTTTTTCCTATAAGCCTATAAGCTTCAAGTCGGACATCCTGATTTTTATTTAAAGGAGAGCATGCAATTAATAAAATCTCGTAAAAATTAGGATGTTTTACTAATAAATCTATCTCTAATATATCTTTTTCAATATCTTTTAATAAATTTAACTGCTGAGACCTATTTCCATTAAATATAATATTTAAATAATAATCTTTCAAAATTTCATCATTCCAAACTCTTTTATCTGAAAGAGATATATTTCTGGTATATAGTTGATTTCGACCAGAAGGAAATAAAATTGAATCTGTATTAGTCTTAACACCATATAAGTTCCAATTATCATCGAATTCTATTAAAATTCCATTTGAATAGTACAAACCATAACCATTAGATTTATAGGTGTTTGAGATACCATTATTAAACAGCGTAATTCCACCATCGCCATAGATTAAAAATTGATCTAAATAATTTCTTGATATTTCTGTAGGGTTTGGATTATTAGTAATATATTTTTTTATATTCTCACCAGATAATGAGATGGAATCAACCAAACCATCACTATAAATAATATAAATTTCATTCAAATGCTCCTTTATAATTGAAGGTTTTTTAGTAATAGAGTATGACCATGCAATTTCACCATCAATGGTCATGGCATCGATAGAAAAATCCTTATAAGTTAAAATCAAAGAATTACTCAATATTTCAATTAATTCAGCAGCAACATTAGTAAAAAGTTTTTTACTAACCCCAAATCTATTTACCAAAAAAATCGAATTCCCGGAAATTAAATAAATATCCCCTTTTTCACTAATTACATAATTCTTATCAATCTTTTCGTTAAAAGTGTGACTCCATTTTATCTCCCCATTACCAAATATGGAGAACAAAGTATAATCATCAACAACAGTAATAGAACCGTCAAATGAAATTTGTAGATTCCTTAAACGCCCTCCAGGCTTTAAATTCCATAAAATATCTCCGGTTTCAGCATTTATTGAATAAACTCTTCTATCCTCGCATATAAGAACAACTTCATTATTTTTTCTTTCTACCGGAATAGAAACTACATTACCAGGAAGAGCTATTTCCCATATTCTGGAACTATTTGAGAATACTACAAATGAATTTAGAATAAAAATTAGAATGAACTGATATTTATTCAATATCCAATACTCCAAAAGACTCTATATGGAATGTTTGAGGGTAAAAATCCAATGCTGTATAATAAGATAGTTTATACCCATTAGAGACTAAATCCTGTATATCCCTAGCCATTGTCACAGGATCACAAGAAACATAAATAATTCTTTCTGCCCTCATTTTTATAAGATAATCACGAGCATTTTGGGATAATCCAATTCTTGGAGGATCAACAATTATTGTATTGATAAATTCAGATTCAGTTTTAATATTTTTTATATAACGTTCTAAACTTAATGGATAAAATGAGTAATTTCTATCTCCAACATTTTTTTTATAAAATTCCTTTACTCTATCATCTATCTCTACTGCCACAATTTTTTTTACAAATTCTGGCAAAAAGGCACTAAATAGACCTACTCCACAATATAGATCCATTACATTTTCACCTATTACATATTTAATAACTAAATTAATTAGACTAGGAAGAATATACAAATTACTTTGAAAGAATCCATTTGGATTGAAACTAATTTTTTTTCCCATAATACTTACATTCGCTTCGTTATTTAAGCTATCAATATAGCAATCATCTCCATTGGAAAAAACAACATTTTTACCAGTTAAAGCAATACTTTTATCCGAAGTTATTAGATTTAAGTTTTTAACAAGTATTGGGCAGTAATCAATATCAATAATTTCATTGCTTTGTTCTTTTTTAAAGCCACGGCATTCATTGTTGCTATGGATTTGAATTCTATTCCGATAATGATCTGGTATAGAAGGTATTATTTCAAAATCTTGTAATTCTAATTTCCCTGTTCGTTTAAAAATATCTATAATTATCTCTTTTTTTAGTAATAGTTGATTATCATATTCAGTGAATTGAAAATTACACCCACCACAGTAACCATAAAATTTACAAAAAGGATTAATTCTATCCTTAGATCTCTCAATAATTTTTACTAAAGAACAAATATTATAATTCTTTTTTTCTTCTTTAATTGTAACTTCAACAATTTCACCAGGTAGAGTTTGTGGTACAAAATGTATTTTCCCATCAACTAAACTGATACCATCTCCACCCGAAACTAATTTTTCTATTTTTAACACTAAATTATTCACAATATAATCATACAAAAGATATAAAAATATATTAATAGTAATTTTCATAATAGTAAAAAATGTGTTATTATTTAAAATAGATATAAATATATCTTAATTTACATTCTTTACATTTAAGGATAATTATGAAAAATAAGAAATTTTCGCAAATAGATGCTAGTGTACCAACAATTAGGAGGTTGCCTTCATACTTAAATGTTATTAGAAGAGCTCTTAATAACAATTTAAAGGTAATTTCAGGCACTGTTATAGCTTCAGAATTAGAACTTGAACCAATCCAGGTAAGAAAAGATCTTGCAGTAACTGGTATAGTAGGTAAACCAAGAGTTGGATACGATGTAAAAGAGTTAAAAAACGCTATAGAATCTTTTTTAAACTGGGATAAACAACATAAAGCTATAGTTGTAGGAACTGGAAATTTAGGAACTGCGTTAATTGGTTATCCCGGGTTTAAACAGAATGGGATGAATATAGTTTGTGCATTTGATTCTTCTGTTGATAAAATTGGTAAACAGATTTTAGGAGTTGAAGTATATGGATTGAAGGATCTAAAAGATAAGCTAAAGAATGAAAAAATTGATATTGCTATCTTAACAGTTCCTTCTGAAGTCGCTCAACAAGTTACAGAACTATTAATTGAAACGGGTGTTAAATCAATTTGGAATTTTACTAATGAAAAATTGAAGGTTCCAGAAGATGTATTGGTGCTACGGGAAGATCTATCCTCAAGTTACGCAGTACTTTCTGTTTGTCAATAATTACAATTACCAAATCTTTCTCTAAATTGATTTGGTAATATTCCTAAATATTTATTAAA
>JAFGYD010000195.1 GCA_016936295.1 Spirochaetales bacterium
GCATATCCTACATGTAAAATCCTTGGACCACCTACACGATCATGTATAGGAAAACCACAACGAATTAAAGGTAATTTTTTATTTCTTGATATTTTGTAACCCTTACTATTGCCTATTAAAAAATCGACTTTATTACTTTCTAAAATGCTATCTAACTCATCAAAATCCATATCATCTTTAACAATAGTTGCTTGTGAAAATTCTAAACATTCATCAATGTAGTTTTTGAATTCCGGAAATGGAGTTCCGCAACCGCAGATAACAGGAATAATTCCAATCTCTTCAAGAAAAGAAGCAATTCCTGCAACAAAATCACCATCTCCGTATATTGCAGCTTTTTTACCAAATATATATTTATGGCTATCAGCTAAAGCATCAATTAACCTTGATCTCTCTTCAAGTATTTCCGGACTACTTTTTACACCACTTAGTTTGCATAAAAGTTGGGTCAATTCATCGGTTCCACGTATTCCAATAGGAGGTCTTAGATTAAAAAAATCTACCCTACTCATTGTTTCAAGAGTTTTCCCAGGGTTAATTTCAGGAGCTAAATATTTGCTAAAAACAATGGAATATTTAGCTAAATGTGCTGCTCCTATCTCATCCAATGGTGTTCCTCCTGGTGATATAGGAATATATTCGCCCCAAAACCCCCCATCTAAAGTTTTTGAGTAATCTGGTAGAATCATAAAATTAGGAAAATACTGCTTAATAATGTTTTTTAAATATCTTAGGTCTGCTGGTGATAAAATTGAAGGGAAAATATTTATATCTTGTATTTTTACTTCACCCTTTTTTTTCTCTAATACTAAACTATTTACCGTTGCGTAAAACCCATTTAGATGTGCACCCCCAAAAGATGGCGGAGTAATAGGTATAATTTCAATACCAAGTTCAGACGTACACTCTTTGCAATAAGATTTAATATCATCTCCTATCGTTTCTGATAAACAAGTTGCTGCAACAGCAATAATTGAAGGTTCATATTTTAATAAAACATTTTCAATGGCCTTTTCAAGATTACTTTTTCCTCCAAAAATTGCAGAAACTTCACTAAAACTGGAAGATGCAATATCTAATGGTTCCTTAAAGTGACTTATTAAATACCTTCTAATATAAGTAGCACATCCCTGGGATCCATGCATTATACTCATAGATGATTCAACCCCTTTTAATGCTAAAGCAACACCAAGAGGTGAGCAAACTTTACATGGATTTGTTGTTAATACATAGTTGTCGGAACTCATACAATCTCCTTTAGTTCGCCATTTCTACAAGGCATAAAATTCCATACAGGGCTTAAAACTGAGCTATAAACTTCTTTAAAGAAATTAATCATTCCTTCATATCCTGCTAATGCAATTTTTCTTTCATGGTTATGGTCACAAAAACCAATACCTAGTTTAAAAGCTATAGGTCTCTCTTTTACACCTCCAATAAAAAGATCAGCTTTTTTTTGTATAACATATTCTGATAATTCTAATGGATTAGAATCATCTAAAATTACACAGCCAGGGTCACATAACATTTTTAATTGTTCATAATCTTTTTGATTACCTGTTTGTGATCCCGCAACTACAACAGACATTCCAATAAGTTTTAGGGCTTTAATTAGAGAAAATGCTTTAAATGCTCCTCCAACATAGACCGCAGCTTTTTTCCCACTTAAAGCAGATCGATATTTTTGGATTTCTGGTAGTATTAAATTTATTTCAGTTTTGACTACTTCTTCTGCTTTTAAACGAACTTCGGGATAGTCTGCAAAAAAATCTGCAACATCATAAAGTGATTGGGACATATCTTCTATTCCAAAATAAGAGACTCTAATAAAAGGTATTCCATATTTCTCTTTCATCATCTCTGCTAAGTATGATAGTGACCCAGAACATTGAACTACATTTAGTGATGCACCATGAGATTTTTTGATTTTTTCAACTCTACCATCCCCTGTTAAAATTGAAACAACTTCAATTCCCATTTTTTTATAGTACTCTTCAATCATCCATGCTTCTCCAGCAAGATTAAATTCACCTAAAATATTAATACTTAATTTGGGAATTGCTGTAATATCTCCAGTACCAACTAGTTGTGCTAATGCACTACATGCGGCTTTATATCCATCTTTTTTTGTACCCTTAAACCCTTCAGAATGAACAGGAATAACCGGGATATTAAAAATATTAGTTATTTTTTTACAAACAGCCTTAATATCATCACCAATTATTCCTGTAATACATGTGGCATATACAAAAACTGCATTTGGTTGATATTTGGGAATTAATTCACTTAATGCTGACTCCAATTTTCTTTCACCACCATATATAACATCTTTCTCTCTTAAATCTGTAGAGAAACTAACACGATGTAATTCTGGTCCAGAACTTAAACTCCCTCTAATATCCCATGTAAATGATGCACAACCTATTGGTCCATGAACAATATGTAATGCATCTGCAACTGGATATAAAACAACTCTGGAGCCGCAAAATACACATGCCCTTTGACTAACAGATCCAGCAACTGATTGTTTATCGCATGTTAATTCATTAATACTTTCAGATTTAATCCATACCTGATTTTTTCTTTCAATTAAAACATTACTACTCATATCTACATCCTCTAAATATAATATGCAATAAACATGCCATCTTTTTAGTGGTGAAATTTGATAGTTTAACTGATTTTTTACTACATTATTGTCTTTTCTCTTATTAAAATTTTCATTAATGTATTTTAGTGAAAAAAAAAGGTATAGTTGCAAGTAACCACAACTATACCAAACAAAAAAAGGAATTATATTTACATTACTAATTCAAATTTTTCTTCAGGAGCATCTGCATCCATTTTATCCATTATTACAGATAGAATCTTTTCTAATAATCTCATTCCACCCTTGTATCCAACTACTGGAAAGTAACTATGGCCTATTCTGTCATAAATAGGAAAACCAAGTCTAACAAATGGTATATTTTCATCTCTTGAAATATATTTCCCATATGTATTACCTATTATTAAATCAACAGGTTCATTTTTTATCCATTGATGCATTAAATACATATCAGCCTGAGGCCCATTTCTAAAATTTGCTCCGGGAACTAACTCTTTCATTCTTTGTTCAAAATATTTTCCTGGAGTTCCGCTAACTATATGTACTGGTTTCATTCCTATGTCAACAAGAAACTCACAAAGAGGAATTATTGTATCGGGATCCCCATATAGTGCAACTTTTTTTCCATAAAGATACTGCTGCATATCTGTTACAATATCTACTAATTGTCCCCTCTCGTCCTCAAGCATTTGCGGAATTGAAGTACCTGTTACCTCACTAAGTTTCATCATAAATCTGTCTGTAGCTTTAATTCCAATAGGTATATCTAACACTTCAAATGGAACACTACACTTTTTCATAAGTTCAAGTGCTGCTAGTTCAGAACAAAATTTTCCTAATGCAAATGTAAATATACTTTTACCACAACGTTTTAAATCTGGAATCTTTGTTCCACCTTTTGGGAAAAACATATGACTCCCTGTTTGTGGTGCATCTAATACACCAGACGTATCAGGAAATAATACATATGGAATCTGCATAGCCAAAAGCATTCTCTTAATTTCCCTCATGTCAGATGGTTCAACCCATCCTGGTAAAACATTTACCTGATCTAATTTTAACTCAGATACTTCTGGGAAGTATTTTGCAATTGATGCACACATATTTGCAAATCCAGTTACATGAGAACCTACATAACTAGGAGTACTAGCTTGAATAACGTGTTTACCAGCAGGAACTTTTCCGTCATCTATAGCCTTTTGTGTAATTTGAGAAACATCATCCCCAATTGTTTCAGATAGACAAGTTGTATGTATAGCTATTACATCTGGATCATAAACATTAAAAATATTATCTATAGCCTGTAATAAGTTACTTTGACCACCAAAAACAGAAGAACCTTCAGTAAAAGATGATGTACCTGCCATTACAGGTTCTTTGTAATGACGTGTTAATGCAGATCTGTGGTAAGCACAGCAACCTTGTGATCCATGACTGTGGGGCATACAACCATGAATACCTAAAGATGCATACATTGCTCCAACTGGCTGACAAGTTTTAGCCGGATTTATTGTTAAAGCATTTCTTTCTTTAACTTTTTTATCAGTATGTCTTAAAAGCATATGTTCCTCCTAATGAACTTTTACCATAGACGCATTTAATGCCTCTTGAGTAATCCATGGAGCCTTAACTAAACTCCAAACTTTACTATTAACCATTCTTTCTATATCTTTATAAAAGTTAACAGCTCCTTCAAAACCCGCATATGGGCCACCATAGTCGTAACTATGAAGTTGTTTTAATGGAACACCCATTTTTTGCACAGCAAATTTTTCTTTTATACCTGCACAAAAAACATCTGGTTTATACATTTCTATAAGTTTTTCCATTTCAAAATGGCTTATATCATCAATAACCAAAGATCCAGCTTTCATATCACTCATAATTCCATCGTAATCGCTAAATTCAATTCCTTTAGCCATTAATGCTTCTTTTTTATCAACTAGCTTGTTAGAAAAAAGAACTGGATCTTTTTCAACATGTAACTCTTCGATATTTCTACTATCCGCATCAATTTTTATAGATGGAATTACAGCTCTACCTTCATAATCATCTCTATGAGCAAATTCATATCCTGCAGCTAGAGTTTCCATTCCCAATTCGTTGAAAAGTTCCTGATAATGGTGAGCTCTTGAAGCACCAACAAATAACATTGTAGTCTTCCCAAGGGTATTAGGTTTTATCTTAGCTAAACAAGTATCAACCTGTAACTGCTCCTCTTTTATTACTTCTTCAATTCTATTAATTAGTTCTTCATCTTCAAAATATTCGCCAATCCTCCGTAGTGATTTAGCTGTTGCCTCTGCTCCAATGAAGTTAACTTTTTGCCAAGGTATTCCATACTTTTTTTCCATCATTTCTGCTACATAGTTAATTGATCTATGACACATAATTAGATTTAAATCGGCAGTATGAGAATTTTCAAATGAATTTATTGTAGAGTTTCCACTAAAAGTCGCAACAAGTTCAACACCAATTTTATCAAACAGTTTTTCAATAACAAATGCATCTCCACCAATATTATATTCACCTAATAGATTGACCCTGAATTTCGCATCACTTCTAGAGTCATCTAAACCCACTACATGTTTAAAAATTTGGTTATTAGCAATATGATGCCCAGCCGATTGACTTACACCTTTATACCCCTCGCATGAAAAACCAAATACATTACAATCACCAAGTTTTTCCTTCATTTCTCTGGCAACAGCATGAACATCGTCTCCTATAAGACCAACAGGACATGTTGAAAAAATTGCAATACCTTTAGGGTGAAACATATCATAAGCCTCTTGAATCGCTTCTTTAAGTTTGTTCTCTCCACCAAAAACAATATTTGAATCCTGCATATCTGTAGAAAAACTATATGGAATATAATTTTCAGATGTTTCAGACTCCGGTCTTGTTTGATTTCTTCTGGTTAACCAGGAGTAAAACCCACAACCTATAGGTCCATGTGTTATATTTACAATATCCCTGGTTGGTCCAAGTATTACCCCTTTACAACCAGCATACGTACACCCTCTTTGAGTAATCATACCAGGAATAGTTCTAATATTGGCCTGAATCTCCTGCGCTTCGTCAGGATTATTTACAACAATACTTTTATCCCTTTTTCTGTATACTTTTTTGGGGTAAGTTTTTAACATTAAATCATCTAATTTTTCGTAACTCATAGGTTCCCCCTTAATCTAAAGTTAGATTTCCGCGTTCAGCAGTTCTAACTCTATATGAATCTGCTACAGGTAAAACAAATATTTTACCATCTCCAAAATTCCCTGTTTGATTTGTTTTTATTAGGGTTTTAACTGCTAAATCTACATTTTCATCTTTAACAATTAAAGTTAATAATCTTTTAGGCATCATTTTAGGTTGAACCCCAAGTTGCTCAATAGCCTCTTCAAACCCCTCTTTTGCACCTTTTAATAGCTTAAAATCAACAAGACCTTTTCCTCGGCCAAAAACCCTTCCCGTAGCAGTTACAGATGGTAATCCAGCTTTAGCTAAAGCACGTTTTGTCTCATTAATCTTATTAATTCTAATTATTGCCATAACTTCTTTCATAAGTCCTCCTAAAGAGCTTTTACACCACTACTTATGGTGTAAGCTTCATCTACTTCAGAAATAAAGACCTTACCATCACCATAATTACCATCTGTTCCAGTTTTTGCAGATTCAAGAATTGTACTAATTACTAACTCTTTATCGCTTTTACTAACTACTGTTAATAAAAGGTCTTTTGCAATTTCATCATAAACAACACCACCTACTTTTAATCCTTGTTGTTTACCTCTTCCTGCTACATTTATTTTTGTAACAGCTGGAAATCCTGCATCAAATAATGCATCTATAACATCCTGACTTTTTTCAGGTCTAACAATTGATCGTATCATTACCATTTTTTTCTACCTCCTAATTTGCTATACCAAAATCTATAAGTAATTTTTCCAACTCTTCAATCTCAAGAGGCTTTGGAATGACTAACATTTTATTCTGATCGATTTTAGTCGCTAAAGATCTGTATTCATCAGCTTGTGGATGATCAGGTCTAAAATCGATCACTGTTTTTCTATGAATTTCAGCTTGTTGAACCATGTTTTCTCTAGGAACAAAGTGAATCATCTGTGTACCTAGTTTATTTGCAAGTTCTTGAATCATTTCAAACTCATTGTCAACTTTTCTTGAGTTACATATTAAACCACCGAGTCTTACACCACCAGCATCAGCATATTTTACTATACCTTTACAAATGTTATTTGCAGCATACATTGCCATCATCTCTCCAGAAACAACAATATAAATTTCTTCTGCTTTACCCTCTCTAATAGGCATTGCAAATCCACCACAAACAACATCACCTAATACATCATAAAATGTATAATCAAGATCTTGTTCATAGGCACCAAGCTGTTCAAGCATATTTATTGAAGTAATAATTCCTCTACCAGCACATCCAACTCCAGGTTCCGGTCCACCTGATTCTACACATCGAGTTTTTCCATATCCATCTTTGATAACATCATCCATTTCAATGTCTTCTCCCTCTTCCCTTAAAGTATCAAGAACAGTTTTTTGTGCTAGTCCACCAAGAAGAAGTCTTGTAGAGTCAGCTTTTGGATCACAACCAATAACCATAATCTTTTTACCCATTTCCGCTAAACCTGCTACTGTATTTTGTGTTGTAGTAGATTTACCAATTCCACCCTTACCGTAAATTGCTATTTTTCTCATTTTTTCTTCTCCACAGAATTATTGATATACAAATATTATGCAAAGATTATGCCAAGTCGTTTTTTTAATATAAAAAAGTAATTTAGTTAGAGATTTAACATTAATGTTAATGTAAAGGAGTTATTTATAAGGAATTATACCTAATCGTAAAGTTATAAAATTTTGATTTTGACCTTGATGTGAATAATTTTTCGTATATCCACATAATTTTACATTTATGTAAAATTAGATGAAATACATAGATTGAATACCTTTTCTTTCTAAAGATAGATCAACAAGATGTGAAAATAATGCTCTGAATTCAGGATAATCCCGGGTTAGATCCTCTGGATGCCATTGAACACCGTAAATATACTTATTATTTTTTACTTCAATAGCTTCAATAATGCCATCCATTGAGTATGCAGAGGGTATAACATTTTTTCCTAAGACTTTTATAGCTTGATGGTGAAATGAATTTACTAAGAAAACTCTGTTTTTAAATAATTTACTTAAAGTTGTACCTTCAACTGTTTCAATATTGTGATACAGTCTATCAACTGGCATACATTGAGGATTATGCCCGTAAATAGATCCTGTTTGAGTATGTATATCTTGATATAATGAACCGCCAAGAGCAACATTTATTAGTTGAACTCCTCGACATATACCAAAAAGAGGAATTTTTTTCTCAATAGCTCCTTTAATTAATGCTATTTCAAAATTATCCCTTTCTACAGAGAAAAAATCTACCTCTTTAATAGGATTCTCACCGTAGAGGTATGGAGAAACATCTACACCACCTGAAATTATTAGTCCATCAATTCTATCTAAATAAGCACTTGCCATAGTAGTATTTTTACATTCTGGTATAACAATAGGAATTCCACCAGCTAATTCTATAGACTCAATATAATGATAGCTTACATTCACTCTTTTTTTTTGTGGTGTTGGTTCTGTAAATGCTGTTAGACCAATAATAGGTGTCATTTATATCTCCATTAATTAAAAAACCCATGCAAGGCATGGGTTTGAACTATTTATCAGATAATACAGCTTTTATACGCCTTACACCAGCGGCTGAAGATTGTTCCTTTTTAATTCTAAATACACCTAGAGTCCCTGTCCTTTCAACATGTGGTCCCCCACATACTTCTAAAGAAAAATCTCCCATTTGGTAGACTTTAACCTGTTCTCCATATTTACTTGAGAAAAGAGCCATAGCACCTTTCTCTTTAGCTTCTTCAACACTCATTGTTTCCATAGATACAGGAAGGTTGTCTTGAATTGCCTTATTTACTAAATCTTCTACAGCTTTAATCTCTTCATCGCTCATTTTATCATGATGACTAAAGTCAAATCTTAGCCGTTCAGAAGTAATATTTGAACCTTTTTGGTTAACATGTTCTCCAAGAACAATTTTTAAAGCTTTATGCAATAAGTGTGTAGCAGTATGATATTTTGTTGACATTTCTGAATCATCGGCTAATCCACCTTTAAAAATTTTATCAGCACCCTGTTTTGATAACTCTTTATGTTTTTCAAATGCAGCATCAAATCCAGCCCTATCCACAGTCATACCCTCTTCCTGTGCCAACTCTTCAGTTAGTTCCAATGGGAAACCGTATGTATCAAACAGATTAAATGCAACTCTACCAGGAATTATCATTTTTGGGTTCTTTTTTAAATTAGGTATAAGTTTTTCAAACTCAGCTTCACCTTTTTTTAGAGTTAAACCAAATTTTTCTTCCTCAGTTTCTAATACAGAGAAAATTAAATCTTTTCTTTCTAATAATTCAGGATATTGATTTTTATACATTTCAATTATTATTTCTGAAGGTTTAGAGCAAAAATTACCTTCTAGACCTAATTTTTTACCATGTCTTATTGCACGTCGTAAAAGTCTTCTTAGAATATAACCCTGACCAATATTTGATGGTTGTACTCCTTTATCATCACCAATAATAAAAGTAGATGTTCTAATATGGTCACATATAATTCTGATTGACATATCTGTAGAATCATCTACACCATATTTTTTACCACTTAAATCTTCGAGTTTTTTAATGATTGGAGTAAATAACTCTGTCTGATAAACTGAATTTTTACCTTGTAACATCGTTATTGTTCTTTCTACACCCATTCCTGTATCAACACATGGTCTTGCTAGAGGTTTAAATGTTCCATCTTCCTGTTTATCGTACTGCATAAATACGTTATTCCAAATTTCAAAGTATTTACCACAACCACAACCTGGAATACATGAATCTGAACACTTCTCTTTTCCTGTATCTACAAACATCTCAGTATCTGGACCGCAAGGACCTGTTTGTCCAGCCGGACCCCACCAGTTATCCTTTTTAGGTAGTTTATAAATTCTGTTTTCAGGAATTCCTAAATCTTTCCAGTAACCTATAGACTCATTATCACAAGGTGCATCTTCATCTCCTTGAAATACAGTTACAGAAAGTTTGTTTATATCTATACCTATAACATCTTTTAAGAAGTTATAACTCATATTTATTGCTTCTTTTTTAAAATAATCCCCTAAAGACCAGTTTCCTAACATTTCAAAAAATGTTAAATGTGTAGCATCACCTACATCATCAATGTCTCCAGTTCTTATACATTTTTGTACATTAGTAAGTCTCTTCCCTGCAGGGTGAACTTCTCCTAATATATATGGTACCAACGGATGCATACCTGCTGTAGTAAATAAAACTGTCGGATCATTTTCCGGAATTAACGACTTACCTGAAATTTCTTTGTGATCATTAGATACAAAAAATTCAATATATTTAGTTCTTAGTTCTTCTGCTTTCATAGTCTAAGATAATACAATAAAATAAATATTTTTATCAATAGACCCATTCATCATCAGTAATTATTCTAATATCACCTCGGTCTGCCTTTTCTCTAATTATTTTTACAAATTCCTTTGTCATTCTATCTGCTTCACTTTTTTTTATTAAACCAATAACGTTCATCTCTTCCTGGACAAATTGTCGTCTTCCTTCAGACATTGATCCCCATATTTTATTTTGAATCTCTTCAGATTCACCTTTTATAAGATAGACAAGTTCAGTATCTGTTAATTCCTGTATTACTTTTTGTAAATCTATTTTATCA
>JAFGYD010000196.1 GCA_016936295.1 Spirochaetales bacterium
CAAGCTCTAAAGGTTTTTGAGAAGCAAAGGTTGCAAGACTATTGTCAACGGCTAAAATTGTTCCATATTTTTTTGATAGTTGTCCAATCTCTTTAATATCAATGATTTTTAACCCGGGATTTGTAGGACTCTCCATTAAAATCATTTTTATGTTACCATTTTTAAGTAATTTCTCAACTTCTAAATGATTGGTTAAATCTGTAAATACTAAATTTACAGCCATCCTCTCCCTATAATTTTTTAAAAGACGGAAGGTGCCTCCATAGGTATCCCTATCTATTAGAATTGAATCTCCATAATTTAAAATCGATTCAAATAAAAGGGCAACAGCTCCAATACCAGTATGAGTAAGAATTACGCCCTTCCCACCACACACCTTTGCCAAACTATTTTCAAGGGATTCCCTTGTGGGATTACCACTTCTTGTATAATCGTAAGGATTCTCTCCCTGTTTTTTTAAATCAAAAGTTGCTGTCTGGTAGATAGGCATATGACTAGCCCCGTATATATCCCTAACATCTCCAAAATCTGAAAGATGTGCTAAAATTGTCTCTAAATGAAGATTATCCTTATTCATAACTATTATTATATAATAAAACCCTCTTCTTTCAGAAGCCTTTTAAATTCTTTATAATTAGAAGTTGAAAATGCACCTCTAAAATCCTCAACCATAAGAAAAAGTTTTCTAATTTTTTCATTCTCTAAAATTATATGGGTGAATTCACTATTATTTTGGGGGAAATTAACAACTATTAGTTGTTGTTCATTGTATATGGGGTTAACCCTATCCGAAATTTTTGTAAGAAATTCATCCCAAACAGGATTACTATTACGGTCAAGGAGGGTTTCAATCTTTTCGATATAGTAAAAAACCTCGGATTCTGAATTTAAATTTCTAAAAAAAGATTTATAGTCCAATCTATAATAGTCTTTGTTAAAGCAGATACCTATATTATTAAAAATGAGTCTATTTATACTATCTAATGGGTCTATATAGACAAACAATCTATCTTTACTAAAAACAGGTTGGGAGCTATTTTGAGTTACAATTTTTAAATCGTCCCTTTTTCCTACAAGATATTGCCCAATTTCATTTAATTTAAAATGTGTTATCTCTTTATCAAAAACAAGGTCTACACCACCAAGGGAGTATAAAAGTGTAACAATTCCTGTTAACATAGGTTTTAAAAGAAACTCTTCATTATCCTCTTTTTGCATTAAGCTCTTTTTTTCGGGATGAGTCACCTCTATAAGAGATCCAAAATAAGAGGTATCAAAAATTTGTGTATCCTCTTTTAAACTAAGAAATTTAACGGCATTTTGAATATTAATCCATCCTCTACTCTGTTTTATGAGTTGAGAAAAAGAGAATCGGCCACGTTTAAGAAGAATATCAATATTAGTTATTTTATGTAGCCCTTTCAAGTGGGGATAATATATAAAAAAATCAATGTTTTCATCTATTAAGTTACCCCTTAAATATTGACCAAACTGTTTTTTTAAATCCTTAAGTTCAGTGCCGCTAGAAAGTAAAAGGGGTAGAAATTTTAATAAGTATTGGGAAGAAGGAATTTCATTGTGATTACAGAAAGAATTTAATTGGTCTATTTTTTTTATATCCTTAACCAATGGCTTCATACCAAGTTCTCTACTCAATACACCATTAGAGTTCATATATTCATATAGTACAGGAATTCTATTTAATGTGGATTTATCACCTTCAATAATATTTTCATTGTTAAAATTTGTATCTTCATACTCAATATTCATTGGCATGGAGCTTTTAAATAGGGTTCTAAGACCTGTAGATAATAAAATCTCTTTGTACCTGGTCTGTTTAAAGCGTTGAATAAATGGATCGGAACTATTCCCATAAAAATCACCAATCCATGTATTTATATGGTACTTTGAATCGATATAACTTAATGTAGAGATTCCTTCCCAAACCAAGTGCTTTAAAACTATTTGAGCATTTGGAGAAATTTTATTAAGTAGTCGACTAAACCCCACAGGATTCTTTAAATTCTCAATTAGAAAATCGCATACTTCGGGCTTGCTACTCAGCTCTTTAACTTCTAAACCCATTAAAGCTAATAGATAGAGCAAAGTATCCTTGGTATAGTGGTCCAAAATATCGGTTTTTATATCTTCTATATCCATAATTACCCCAGTAAATACTCTATGTCATCTTCCGAAATCAGTGATTTTTCAGGTGCAGCTCTATTAAAAAGGTTTTCGAAAAGTACCCTTTTTCTACCATGAAGTTGTAAAATCTTCTCTTCAATACTACCCCTTGAAATAAAACGATAGCAGAAAACCGGATCGAGTTGGCCAATTCTGTGGGTTCTATCAATTGCTTGTGTCTCTGCCGATAAGTTCCACCAGGGGTCAAGAATGTATACATAACTTGCAGCAGTTAAATTTAAGCCTACTCCTCCAGTTTTTAATGTCATAATAAGAACCTTAATATCTCTATTCTCTATAAATTCCTCTATAATACTCTCTCTTTTATTTGTAGCACCGGTAATTATTCTGTGTTCAATTCCTTCATTTATCAATTGATTAGAGAGTGTTTTTATAGAGCCTAAAAAGTTTGAAAAGATTAAAACCTTATTCCCTCCACTTACTGTTTCTAAAAGTTGCTCTAAAACAACTTCAACTTTAGGGGAAATAATGCTTCCACTTGTTTTAACTTCGGGGACTGTAGCTATTTGACGTAACTCCATAAAAGCTTTAATTATTGTTAACTGGCTACGTTCAACACCTTCATCCCTAATTTTAAGTCTAATTTTATCGTGATAGTTCTTTCTGGTTTTTTCATACAGACTCTTCTGTCTTTCATCCATATCCACAAATATAACTTGCTCGGTTTTAGGTGGTAAATCGGTAAGAACATCATCTTTTACCCTTCTTAGAAATAGCGGTTTTAGCTTATGCCTCAATATACTTGTAACTATCTTACTATCATCCGAGTATATTGGAGCAAACCACTCCTCTTTAAACTTCTTAAAAGTCCCAAAAAGCGTAGGATTTAAAAAGCGGCTAATTGAATACAGATCAGCCATTGAATTCTCTAAGGGTGTACCGCTCATTCCTAATCGATACTGACTTTTTAATAAAAAAGCAGATTTTGCTATTTTTGAAGTATGATTTTTTATTGATTGTATCTCATCAAGAACTGTATAGAAAAAATTTATATTTTTTATTGTTTCAATATCATTTCGTAGGGTGTGGTAGGTTGTTATTACAATATCTTTTTGGGAAAAAATAGAAATATCCCGATTATTACCATAATAAGCCCCATAAGTTAAATATGGACAGAATTTATCTATTTCATTACTCCAGTTAAAAATTAATGATTTAGGAACAACAATTAAAATGGGTCTCTTTTTTCTCTCATTTTCTACCTGAAGCAAAAACGCCA
>JAFGYD010000197.1 GCA_016936295.1 Spirochaetales bacterium
ATTTTCTGCTTTGAGTTTATTATATTGTTGCATCATAGGTGTATCATTAGCTGACATTACTACTCCGACTTAGGTAATCTTAATATTCTATCTTCAACTTCATCGAATGGTTTGTAATAAATAGCTATATGCCCAATTATTCTAACTAAAGCTGATTCTGTATAGGATTCAAGTTCCGTAGCTATATCTCTTTTAATCTCTTTATTACTAACAAATTTAACCTTGACGATTTCATTATGTTTAAAAGCTTCTAATACAGCTTTCCCAACTGCTTCCGTAAGACCATTTTGGCCAACATAGACAACAGGCTTAATTTTGTGTGAATTTTTTGTCAGATAACTTCTCTGAGCACTGGTTAAATTTATCATCAATCCTCCATAGATTAAAATAATATAATTAAAGTATCCTAAAATATATAAAAATAAAAGTATCCAGTGTAAAATCCTTCTATGAATTTAATACTTTTTACAATAGACGAAGATTTAAACTTTTTATCAATTAATGATAAACGAACGAAACATATTTTAGAAATAATTAAACCTGAAGTAAATTCAACACTAGATTATGGTATTGTTAACAAGGAGAAAGGTAAATTAAAAATTATAAATATTGATGATAAAGGTATTTATTTTGAAGTTCAACCAATTGAATCCAATGATGAATTTTATCCAATAACTCTAATAATTGGGACACCCAGACCTCCTGTTGCAAAGCGTTTAATTAAAGATTTAACTACTTCAGGTGTTGAAAAAATCATTATGTGTGCAACTGATTTAGGAGAGAAAAGTTATTTAACAAGTAATCTTTGGAAAGATAATAATTATTTGGAAAATGTATACGAAGGCTGCTCGCAAGGGGAATCTTATTTAGTTCCAAAAATTGAAAAATATTTTTCATTAAAAAAAGCTCTGGAGTCTATAGATTACAATGGGAATAAAATTGCATTAGACAATATTTCACCCGATTTTAATATCTCTAATTTTAGACCAGAACATTTAAAAAGTGTTGTTGTTATTGGTGGAGAAAGAGGTTTCTCCGACAGAGAGAGGGAAATGTTAAAAGAGTTTAACTATAATATTTTTAAAATGGGAAACAGGGTTTTAAGAACAGAAACTGTTTGTCATCAAATTGTAGGTTCAATTTTAACTCTATCTAAATTAATTTAAACTTAACAATTAATGGATTATGATCACTTGTTTTTGTTTTTAAAACATGGGTTGTTGAAGGGCTTAATCCTCTGTAATATATATGATCTAATGAATCTGACCAGAAGAATTTTTTAATATTTTTTTTATGATCATTATCAAATTCAATTTTACTAAGTCCAGCATTCATTAGAATTTTATCTAAAATAGAAGTTCTTCTTTTATTCCAGGTATTAAAATCACCTGAAAGAATTATTGGACCACTATGTGTTTTTATTGCATATTCTAACTGTTGCACTTGAGAAATAAATTTCCAGAATCCTACAAAGTTTATTGCATGAATATTCAAGAGTAATAACTCATCATTTCTGTTACTAATACTATAGGTTGAAGAAAGAAATATTTTTGGGACTTTTATTAATGGCTCAAATGCATAAGATTTAATAATTGTTGATTGTTTATGTCTTGAATAGCTTGCTGAAAGCACTCCTGAATGAAGATTTTTTAATATATCAACAAAATTAGGTGCAAAAATAAAACCGTAATGTTCTGCATGAAGTAGTTTTTCCAACCCTTTTTGAAATTGACATTCCTGTAGTTGAATTATATGTGGAACGTAATCTTCAAGTAATTGTTTAAAATCTTTTGTCCAGTGATCTGTTCTATTTTTTTTTTGAATATTCCAATTTAGAATGGTGATTTCCTCTGTATCAATCTCTTCAACAGAGTAGTCACCATTCTCTATAAAATAATCTGCTTCTTTAAATCTATTTCTCATATTTTAAGTATAGGATTTAAAGAAAGAAAAATCATTCTTTTCTTGTATTTTTTCTACCAGTAGCTGATAGTACTTTTTTTCTTAGTCTTATAGATTTAGGTGTAATTTCAATTAACTCATCTGCAAGAATTGTATTCATAGCTCTTTCTAATGTCATAGGAGTTACAGGAGTTAATATAACTGCATCATCTTTACCTGAAGCACGCATATTTGTTAATTGTTTAGCTTTACATGGGTTAAGATTTAAATCATGTTCTTTATTTCTTAAACCAATAACCATACCCTCATATATAGGTGTTCCCGGTTCAATATACATTGTCCCTCTTGGTTCAAGATGGAAAATAGCATAAGGTACACCAACACCAGCTCTATCTGCAACTAATGAACCATTTAAACGTGATGGGATTTCACCTTTATACTCCTCATACCCTGCAGATATAGAGTTCATAATACCTGAACCTTTGGTATCAGTTAAGAATTCATCTCTATAACCAATTAAAGATCTTGATGGAACTAAAAAGTCAATTTTACATCTACCATTGTGTTCAGTTACAAAACTTGACATAATCCCTTTTCTTTTTGATAGTTTTTCTATAACAACCCCTGAGTGAACTTCTTCACAATCAACACTTAGGTGTTCCATTGGTTCCATTTTTTTACCATCAACATAGTGATATATAACTTCTGGTCTACCAACACATAACTCAAAGCCTTCTCGTCTCATCTCTTCAATGATAATAGCCATTTGAAGCTCGCCACGACCTTTTACAATCCAACCGTCACCATCATCTGCAGCTTCTACTTGAATAGAAACATTGTTTAGAGTTTCTTTTTCAAGTCTCTCTTTTATTTTACTTCCTTGAACAATTTTTCCTTCTTTTCCAACAAGTGGCGAAGTATTAATTGTAAATCTCATGGAAACTGTAGGAGGTTCAACTTCAAGTCTTGGAAGAGGTTCCGGAGCATTTTCTGAACATATAGTATCTCCAATGCAAACATCAGACACACCGGATAATATAACAATATCTCCAGGTTCAACAGTTTGTGCTTCTTCGTAGCCAACACCTTTATGTACCTGTAACTTTGAAACTTTTAATGGTTTTCTGTTTCCATCTTTATC
>JAFGYD010000032.1 GCA_016936295.1 Spirochaetales bacterium
CCTTTTTTTACTCGTTGTGTATTTTTTATATACTCTCCAAGACTTACTGGTTGTGTACAGGTAGAATCAAACTGAGTTATCTTAATTTTTGCGCCAGTAATTTTATTTATTTCCATTAATTCATTTATATACATCTCTATTGTTTCATCTTTCATTGATGCTGATTCATCCAATGCGACAAGGGCTTCAATACCATTGGATTTTCTGTTTCCGGGGTAGTGATCAAATCTTCTGGACTCTCTTTTGTAGGATTTCCTAATGTCGATTTTGCCCCTCTTGGATAAAAATTTCTTTAGAATTAAACGCCAGTTTACAGATGAATTCGTAATTCCTTCCCCTAGATTTATACTAAGTTCGTTTAACTTGTAAATTCCATCTTTGTTGTTTTTAAAACTTGTTTGAATACTCTCTTTTATTAAATTTAAATTAGAGTTTGAAAGTTCCTGATCCTCTATTATTGATGATTTTACTTTTGAAGTAAATTTTGTATTTTTTATTTCATTATAATAGTATTCACTAGATCTAAAGAGTTCCAAGGGTCTACCAAGCAGTTCACTAATAGTGCTAATCGTTACAAAATTTTCTGTTAAGTATATTTGAGGTATATATTGGTTAACAGCAATGTCACATGCTGTAGCCCATAGTTGTTTATCCCTATCTCCTCGTCTAAATGGATGATAGAATATAATATGAAGAAGTTCGTGTATTATGTATCCCAGTTTTTCATTATCTGTAAGGCTATTAAACCACTTTAAATTATAAGTTAATTCCATTTGAGGATAAACTTTTATATTTATACCACTACACAACGAATTTTCTCTTATAGAAAGTTTTGAAGCTATAAATCCATAAAAAGGTTCTTTCATTACTAATTTTAATACTGCTTCATAGATTGTCATAATTTGCCTAACTAACAAGTAGATCTATTATTTTATCTATTACAGTGTTGTAACAGTCTAAATCTCCAGAAATCTTTTGTATAATTTCTGGTTTTGATAAGTTAATCTCTTTAAAAAACATTATTTGAAATTCCTGTGGAAGATCGTTTAAAAAACTATTTAAATGCTCTGTTTTTTCTTCTCCATTAATTGTTGAAACTAAAGAGGATATAATTGTAGATATTCTATCTGTATCTTTAGAATCTAAAATTTTAATTAACTGGTCTTTAACTGTTTGGTAATTATATAAAATATCAGTAGAAGAGGGATTTTTATAATGGTTTTTTTCAAAATATCCTATAAAAGATGCCGCAGCTACAGGGCCCACAATGCCCGATATAACTTCTTGTATTAAATTTTGAGGAATATTACAACTATTTAAGAGTTCCTGTACCTTAGTCCATCCTCTTGGTGTGGGTGATTTTAAGAGTGGAGTAGATTGATTGTTTACTACAAGTAGCATATCCGGATAGGTTTCTAAATAATTAAGCACAGTTCTGTTAGGATTATTAGTTAGGCTGTAATCAATATAACTTTTAATATCCGGTTCTATCTCAACTGTGATAAATCTATCTATCATGGCATCGTCAAGTGTATTAACTATATAGTTTAAATTGTCAGGGTTCATGGTTATTCCCAATTTCCAACCAGGGGCAAGGGTGTGACCATTTAATTTTCTATCCAGGAGAAGGGGGTAGAGGACTGAGGTTGTTTCTGCTGATACCCTATTAATCTCCTCTAAAACTAAAATACCACTTGGTGAGAAATATCCGTTTTTAACAGCATCTTCTGTTGGTAAAAATGTAGGAGGCAGGTAAACAGTACTGTTTTTTGATCTGTCTCTGTCTGGGAGTCCCATAAAATCAGGGCCTTCTAAAGCCGCAGCGTATAGGTCTATATAACCAATTCCTAACTCTTGGGCACACTGCTTAAAGGCTGATGTTTTACCAACTCCTCTCTCGCTTATTAGTGCTGTAACACTCTCTGTTTTATATATCTCTTTTATTATCAGTTTTGCTTCAGTTATTTTCATTATCTCTCCCTTTTAGGAACTGTTACTAATAAGAGTATAGTTCATTAAAATAATATAGTCTATTGCCTATCTTTTCCAAAAAGAATAAAATTGATCTAAATTTTTTTAGTGATTTTAAGGAGTGTTGTTTTGTACAAGCAAGTAGACCCAAGGGTAAGTTTTCCTTTAATGGAAGAAGAAATATTAAAGTTCTGGAAAGACAAAGATATTTTTAAAAGATCTATTGAACAGAGGGACGGTTGCCAAGAGTATATTATGTTTGATGGACCTCCTTTTGCAACAGGATTACCTCATTTTGGACATTTTGTTCCTGGAACCTTAAAAGATATTTTCCCAAGATATCAAACAATGAAGGGTAAAAAAGTTGAAAGAAGATTTGGTTGGGATTGTCACGGACTTCCAGTTGAATTTGAAATGGAAAAAGAACTTGGAATCTCTGGAAAAACCGAGATTGAAAAATATGGTATTCCCGAATTTAATGAAAAGTGTAGATCTATTGTATTAAGATTTACACAGGAGTGGGAACAAGTTGTTTCCAGATTAGGTCGATGGGTAGATTTTGAAAACGATTATAAAACCATGGATCCTGATTATATGGAATCAATCTGGTGGGTTTTTAAACAACTGTGGGATAAAGAACTGGTTTATGAAGGTCATAGAATTATGCCTTATTGTCCACGTTGTTCAACTGTTCTTTCTACACATGAGTTAAATATGGGTGGTTATGAAGATGTTCATGATAACGCTATTACTGTAAAATTTAAAATTAAAAACCTAGAAAATACATACTTTTTAGCATGGACAACAACGCCCTGGACTTTACCAAGTAACCTTGCATTAGCTGTAGGACCAGAAATTGACTATGTTATGGTTCGAGATGAGGATGGAGGTTTTATAATTTCTAAATCCAGATTAGCTTCATACTTTAAAACCGAAGAGGGTAAATCCTTAAATATAGTGTGGGAGAAAAAAGGTTCCGAAATTGCAGGAATGGAGTATGAACCACTTTTTGACTATTTCTCAGACTCTGTTGAACAGGGCGCTTTTAAAGTCTTTACTGCAGAATATGTAACAACCGATTCTGGTACAGGTATAGTACATATAGCCCCGGGTTTTGGTGAAGACGACCATTTAGTATTAAAAAATACTGGAATTAAAACAGTTTGCCCTGTAGATGGTGAGTGTAAATTTACAGGAGAAATACCTGAATATAAAGGTCGATTTGTTAAAGATTGTGATAAAGATATTACTAATAGATTGAAAGAAGAGGGTAAACTTGTTAAAAGAGAGCAATATCTACATAGTTATCCACATTGTTGGAGATGTAAAAGTCCTTTAATTTATAGAGCTATTAGTTCCTGGTTTATAGATGTTGATCAGATAAAAGATAAGATGTTAAATGCCAACGATCAGATAAACTGGACACCATCTCACTTACAAAAAGGAAGATTTGGTAAGTGGTTAGAGGGTGCCCGGGAGTGGTCTGTATCCAGAAACAGATATTGGGGTAATCCAATTCCTATTTGGCAATGTCCTGATTGTAAAAAGGATATATGTATAGGTTCAAGGGACGAGTTGGAAAAACTTTCTGGACAAAAAACTAAGGATTTACATAAACACTTTGTAGATGATATTACAATTCCATGTTCGTGTGGTGGAACAATGAAAAGGGTTGAAGAAGTACTTGATTGCTGGTTTGAATCCGGTGCAATGCCTTATGCTCAAAATCATTATCCATTTGAAAACAAGGAATTATTTGAAAATAACTACCCTGCAGATTTTATTTCTGAAGGTTTGGATCAGACAAGGGGTTGGTTCTATACA
>JAFGYD010000033.1 GCA_016936295.1 Spirochaetales bacterium
CAACTTAATAGTATTACACTTTTAATGATAGGATATTAAGTAATCTTATAGCTAAGTTGTATATAATGCAATACTAATAAATAGTTATATCAAGTATTGAGGAATATTAATGATGGCAAGAATACCAACTATTATAAAATTGTTATGGTGGCTTGCTGTTGGTTACATCCCAATAGCTTTAAACTCATTAAATGTTGCATATAGACAACTTATTGGTTGTCCCGAAAAAGGTGATTGTTATGTACAAGGTTCTGAATTATTGTTTAGCTTTGATGTAACAATAATTACTATTTCTATCTTGTTATGGCCAGTATGCATATGGTTTTTGGGTCTAAATAAGATTGTTATGTTTACTTGGTTTAAGAAAACTGATATTAAAGATATAACAAAACGCAGGAGCCAATAGTTTACCGCGAGCGGAAAACTATTGCTCTCCTCAAACGTTATACATCAATATCGAGAATTGGTAAAGTTTTGAAACAAGCCTTTTATAATATTTGTGTTAAAATTAAATGCTAGAAAAGGAATAATATGGCTAAAAAAGTTCAATCAAACAGATTAACAAATCAACACAAAGAGTCTAAAGGTGTCATTGGTATATTTGGGAATGAAGCAAAATCTCATGACATAACTGTTGGGAAAATTTCAAATCTTGTTATTGAACAACTAAAAAAAGAATATCCTCAATTATCTTTTAATTACAAAACGAGTATAAAAAAAGAAGAAATAAACGAGGCATTAAAGAAAGTTGATTCAGAATTAGGACAAACTCTTTTTGTAGCAAATTCAAGCATTATACCTGATGGTGGAATAATAGAAGTAAAAGATGATAACGGTAATTGGAGAATTGTTTTAGTATCAGAGGCTAAACATCAAGGAAAAGACATTGAAAATATCAAAAATGGTACACTAGTAGGTAAGAAGAACAATCAAGACTTGATGGCTGCTGGTAATGCAATAGAAAGGTCACATAAAAATATATCTGAAATCGCTAATTTGATGTTATCTGAATCTCATTTTCCTTATGTCTTATTTCTTGAAGGCTCAAATTTTTTAACAGAAACTATTTCCATTGAAAGACCAGATGGAAGGGTTGTAACGCTTGAATACAACTCAGGAATGTTAAATAGATTAGATCGATTAACTTCTGCAAATTATGGAATGCCAATTAATACAAATTTATGTAAAAATAAATTTGTCAAACATAAAGATAAAACAATTATGCTTCAAGCAACTTCAATATACACACAAGGGAATGGTGCAAAATGGGATATGAAAAAAATGTTTGATATTATGCTTGAAACTTCTAAAACCTCTCTTCAAGTATTAGGCAGTGAAATATTTAATCAGATAACTAAAAAATAAATAGGGTGAAAATGGCAAGAAATGCGACAAATGAATTTTTACAAAAAGCTAAAAAATCAAAAAGTGACGAATTTTATACACAACTTTTAGATATAGAAAGTGAATTACAACATTATAAAAGTCATTTTGAAAATAAAGTAGTTTATTGCAATTGTGATGATCCACGAAGTAGTAACTTTTTTAATTATTTTGCTTCAAATTTCAAAGAATTAGGTATAAAAAAATTAATTGCAGCTTGCTATAAAGAAGAAGCAAGAGATTTATTTAATACAAAAGAAGATGAAAATGGTTTTTTCTTTGAATACACAGGTACAGAGGAAGAAAATATCAAACCAAGTATAACTGACATAGTTTACTTTAAAGGAGATGGAGATTTTCGTAGTGAAGAAAGTATTAAATTATTAAAACAATCCGATATTGTTGTTACTAATCCACCATTTTCATTATTCAGAGAGTATGTAGCTCAATTGGTTAAATACGATAAAAAGTTTTTGATAATTGGCAATATTAATGCAATAACCTATAAAGAAATTTTTAAACTAATTAAAGAAAATAAAGCATGGTTAGGAATAAATCTTGGCAGAGGTATTTCTGGTTTCATTGTTCCAGAACACTATGAACTTTATGGAACAGAGGCTCGTATTGATAGTTCTGGAAATAGAATAGTTTCTCCAAACAATTGTTTATGGTTAACTAACTTAGATACTTTTAAACGTCATGAGGATATAGCTCTCACAAAAAAATATTTTGGTAATGAAAATGAATATCCTAAATATGATAACTATGATGGTATTAATGTTAATAAAACAAAAGATATACCCTTAGACTACAAAGGATTTATGGGTGTACCCATTACATTTTTACATAAATTTAATCCTGAACAATTTGAAATAATCAAATTTAGAAAAGGGGATGATGAAAAGGATTTATCGATAAATGGGAAATGTCCATATTTTAGGATTCTAATTAAAAATAAACGAGTACAAACTGAATTAAAAGACAAAAAGTATAACAAATCACAGGAATTAACAAATATACCAATGACAAGTAATTCAAATAACTACGAAAACAAATATATTTCTAATATTCAAACTTCACTTTTTCAAACAGTACATTTGTAATTCAGTTTAAACGTTAGTATTACATTTGCAATTTCAGTCTTAATATAGTACCATTTAAAGACTGAAGGAGTTTATAATGCAAATTGTTACTGATATAAAACCGGTTACTTACTTAAAAAGTAGAGCAGCAGATGTACTTAAACATATTAATGAAACTCATAGACCTATGATCATCACACAAAACGGTGAGGCAAAAGCAGTTATCCAAGACCCAAAAAGCTATGAAGATATGAGAAATGCCATTTCACTTTTAAAACTA
>JAFGYD010000034.1 GCA_016936295.1 Spirochaetales bacterium
GTTTTATACGTTCTTATACTTCTTCTTATTCTTAAATGCTCTATTATCATATTTTTATTATATAAATTCTTGTGAAATTAGTATTGTAGATTCCTGTAATTTATTTGAAATATCGGTATCACAAGAAGAACAACTGCTACAATCAAGAGAACAACGACTATTTACTATACGAATTTTATTATGTTCTATTAAATTATTAACAATATGTTCTATTTCTAAAGTATAACTTTCATAGATAAGTTTAAGATTTCCATAGGATACAGTTCTACGTTTCTTTATATATTCAGGAATAATCTTGTATAAATTTTCTTTTAAATCTTGAGAGAGTTCTATTTCACACTCCTTATTAATATCAAAAGGTCTTACTCTATTGTTCATTTTTCCCCTCTTTTCTACAAAAATGTAAAAATATGCAATTAAAACATAGTCTTTACTTAACTAGTGCAATTTAAATGCCTAGAATTTTTTCAGATTTATGTTTCCTTATTCACAAATATGAATTATCATTAATAAATTGAGGTTGCTATGGATAGAAGCAAATTTATTATATGGGATTGGAACAGTAGTATACTAAACTACAATATAGTAAAATTTTTCAATAATCGTGGTTACAGACAAGCTATATTCTCAAGTCTTTCAAATGAGAAACTTGTTAAGTATTTTGATCATATAATTGAAGAACCAAACAAAACACGTTTGTTTTTAGAAAATTATAGAATAGACCCCAAAAAGTGCATAATCATAGGAGACAAACTACGTACTTATGAAATGGCTAAAGAGTTGGGATCTAAATCTATATTAGTAAATTCAAAGAAAAAAAACTTTAATAAACTAAGAATTTTAGGTGATGCGACAATTCTAAATAATTTAGAACTGCTAGATCTCCTCCCCGCTATGTGTACTCTTTAACTTCTTAATAACAAGTAGTTGGTCTATCTTAAAATTATCTACATCTACAACTTCAAAACTATAATCTAAATACTCAACAGAAGCACCTTTTTTAGGAATATTCTTTAACATATAAAACATAAATCCTGCTATTGTTTCATATGTATCTTCCTCGGTAAAATGCTCAATATTTAATACTTTTTTAACATCTTCTATTGGGGTTAATCCATCGATCAGCCAAGAGTTATCATCCCTTTTAGTAATGTATTCTTCCTGATTTAAAGGATCCAAGTCACCCATTAATGTAGAAATAACATCCTGCAATGTTATTAAACCAACAACATGTCCATACTCGTTTAATATTACTGCAAAATTTTCCATAGTTGCATTAAATCGGTCTAAAACTTCTGATAAAGAGAGTGTGTTTGGTATTATTAAAATATTTCTATTTGAAATTTCTTTAAGATTTTGCAGATTAGAAAACTCACCTTTAAGCATTTTAGATAGTAAAAATTTCGAATCGACATAACCGTAAATGGAATCGATACTATCTTCACATACTAAAAATTTAGAGTGGGGATTCTCCTCTATTTTATCCTTGATTTCCTGTTCTGAATCGCTAAGTGTAAAATATATAATATCATCTCTTGTTGTCATGGCCGATGAAACCCATCGTTCTTCTAGTTCAAAAACATTTTGTATAAATGATTGCTCCTGTGTTTTAACATTACCTGATAATGTCCCCGCATTTACAATTGCCAAGATGTCGTCGTATGTAACATTATCCTCCCTAGCATAGGATAATTTAAAAATTTTAAAAACAATATTTGCAATTCCGTTAAAGAAGAAAATTATAGGAAATAATAAGCCGTTAACAAAAACCATTTTATTTACTAATAAAAGAGCTACTGTCTCGGGGTATATCATTGCAATTCTTTTAGGAATAAGGTCTGCAAACTCTATAAAAAAAGCAGTCACTAATAAAAATGATATAAGAAATACTATAGACTCATTTTTTATAAATGGAGAAATATATGGAGATAAAATCCCATCCCCTATAATACCAGCTAATAAAGCAACAATGTTCAAACCAATTTGAACTGATGTAAAAAAATTCCCTGGATTATTCTGTAAATTTAAAACTTTTTTAGCCTTTTTATTACCGCTTTCGGCCATTAACTGTAGTTTGATTTTTCTAGCTCCGGCTAGAGAAATTTCTGCCATTGAAAAAAACGAACTTATTACTATTAAAAGAAATATAGATAGAAATCTTTCTATGGTACTCAATTTTTTACTCCTTGTATTATTCTTTATTGTAAACAACAAAAAAGCAAGTAGTTCTATATTTTTCGGTATAATGATAATCTATTATTTATGAGTATTAGAAATATTGTAGTTACCGGAGCTACTTCCGGAATTGGAAAAGAGATTACAAAGACCCTTTTGGATTTAGGGTATAATGTTGCTTTCTGCGGGAGATCCAAGGATAAAATGCAGAGATTAATAAACGATCTACCATGTTCATGTAACTATATGTATAGTACTTTCGACTTAACAAATGAGGAAGAAGTAGATAGATTTGTAGATAAAGCAGTTACTCTATTTGGGCATATCGATGTGTTAATAAATTGTGCCGGTGCTAATAGCAGTAGAAGCAGTGTTTCCGATCTTAAAACATCAGATCTTTTAAATATGATAAACATTAACTTAGTTGCTCCTTTTACCTTAATGAGAGAAGTTTACAATAAATCAATGAGAGAAAGAAAATCGGGAATAATTATTAATATACTATCAACAGTTTGCAACTTCTCAAATGAAGGTATTGGAGCCTACACTGCGTCTAAAACAGGATTTGATGGATTATTAAAGGTTTTTAGAAAAGAAGTACGTGAAAATAATATCAAGGTTTGTTCGGTTTATCCTGGAGGAGTGGATACACCATTCAGGGATGTATCCAGACCTCTATATTTAAAACCAGAGACTGTAGCAAATGCAGTAATTTCTATTTTAGATTATGACGATAATGCATGTATAGATGAGTTAACAATTAGACCTATGGTTGAGAAAAATTACTGCTAGTATGTTTATACATGCTCTTCTTCATCATTCTCCTTCGATAATAGCAATAGCCATATAAAGATAGTTTTCCCCCAAGGTTTCCATTAAAGCTTCTTTATAGCATGTATAGGCATTTAAGTAGTACTCTGCAGCTGTATACAGATCAAGATTACTATTCATATAATATTCTGCAGCATAGACAAAATCATCTCCTCCTATTTTCGCCTTTTTAAAAACAGATTCAGGAACAGGCATGGAAACATAGCCTCTGTTTAGAGCCAAGGTGAGACGATCTTCATTGTTTAAAATATTTTTTTCTGCAAAATCAAATAACTCATAGGCCTTGTATACTCTCTCCATGGCTTCACTTACATTTTCTGCACTTCCACCCTCTTTTGCAATTATAGCGCCAAGCGATGATAGTAATTGGGAATTGTTAGGCTCTTGAATCAATTTTACTTCAATTTCCTCTTTAGTTAGAGAATTACCAGAATTTATTGAGTATTCATTTCTACGATTGGCTATTATTTTGTACATGGACTCCACATCAACTTTTTTATTTATATCTTCTCTAAATTCACTAAAAGCAAGTAGTGGTTGTAATTCTCCTTTCTCCAAATCCTCCAAAGAGAAACCTTTTGGTGCAAAATAGTCGTAGATTCTTGGGGTTTTCGATGATTTAGCACCTCCCCCATTGTAAATAGAGCGCTTTAGGGATACAGGATTGTAGTAGCCTATAGCCATTGAGTTATAAACTCCGACCATTACATAATGGTAGCTATCACTATTTTTTAAGACCCTTCTAATCTCATTATACTTTAAAGGGAGTCTAACTATAAATCTGTTTGTTTCATCGTCAATTAAAAGTGGGACATCTCCCAGACTAACTCCATTCCCATTATAAAGTGTTGCGACCTTCAAATATCCGTTTATTACAATTTTAAACTCCCATGGGTAATCCTTGGAAAATCTAATATTTTCGGCTCTTTCAGGGAATGTATTATCTGATAAAACAGAAGTAGAATCATGTTCCGTAAAACCCCAGTAATGACTAATTACTTCTAACCCGGAGATCTCTTTAACTCCATATGTCAATTGCCAATAGTAGTCATTTGAACTCCAGTCCTCATCCAGTTGGGGTGAATGAATAGAAAAGGTTGTTAAGTCAAAAAAATTATCCTTACTATCTGTGAATACAGGATTTAATGGAAGACTTAATGAGCCAGAACCCCTGTTATCTCCTAAATTATCCCTAAATGTATATTGAAGCTCTCCCCCCAGAAAACTGGATTTAATCCTTAGTTTCAGGATTTTATGCATAGCACCATGAAGATAATCCTGAAACACAAATGCCGAAGGGATAAATAAAAATGATATAGAAACTAAAATAACAAGAGCAAATTTTAACATCTTTTTCATTTTAAACCCCTATCCATTTAATTAGTAACACAAGAGTATTTTGCATAAATCCCCCTCCCACAATTGAGCCTATTAAAACTCCACCAAAGGATAAAACCGTAATTGGCGAAAACAGATAGTAAAAGGAATCTACTATAACTCTCCCAGATTTAACTGGATAATCCCTAAACCATTTAAACCTTAAATTAATTGCGCTCTTTGGGCAGACATCCTGACATTTACCACATAGGGTACAGGTTATATGAACCTTGCCCTTACTTAACGATTCCGCTGAAATTGCCAATAATGGGCATGTTTTTATACATAATCCACAATCGACACACTTATTCCTGTCTACAGCCATTACAAATGGAGATATTCTATTAAAAAAGGACTGGAATGCTCCAAATGGACAGAACGTACTGCATTGAAACCTTACCTTTGAAAGTAGTGGTATAACAATTAATAAACCGGCAAAAAGAACAATCATTAATATAAATTGCAAATATCCAATTAAGGAGGATGTCTCCCCATACTCTGTAATTGCTTTAAATGGGCAAAACCATTCACAATAAACAATACTCATTGATTTTATAGAGAGAAGCACCACAGCTATTAAAATTGAGAAATTAAAAAAACGTGCATAAGGACTTGATGGATTAAGATTAATAATCTTCTTTTTACCCAGAGCAGAAAATCCTTCATCCCATCCTCCATAAAAGCAAACCCAGGAACACCAACCCCTTCCAAGTGTTAGGGAAGCAAGTAGCCAAATTAAAAGCATTGAATAAACAGATGCATAGTGGTTAAAAAGTCTGGCAGGGAAAACAAGAGTCTCTGTTAATGCATAGGGAATAAGAGTAAAAGGTATTGCTATGTGGCAAAATGGAACCTCTGCCTTAATTATATCAGTTTCGGTTAAACCCATTGCCCCCCTGGCTTGAACAAGATTATTTATAAAACTTGGGAAAAAACAAATTGCTATAGCTATAAAAAATATTAGCCTGTACTTATAAACTTTTTGTGTATATATCATTAAAAAGAACAAAGTGGAGATAAAACCTGTAACAATTATACCAGCTACCCTGTGCTCAATGGATATTAAATTAATCTGAAAGAAGATTAAATTCCCCATTAGTGGGATTAAGGCAATTATAGCAGCTATAAATCTGGATATATTATCCTTATTTATTACATCCATCCCAATACCCCCAAAATCAATATGTAGTAAAAACCAATAATAATCCGAATATATCTTCCTATATGAATTAAACCTCTTTTAAACCCATTAAATATAAAAAAACCTCCAAGAGGCAAAAATATTACTGTAGTCCCAAGGAACAGAAAGAAAAAATATATTAGTCCTGTGGCTGATCCTCCCAGACCAAATACCCTAGCTGCTGCAGAGAAAAATGGAGGACAAAAACTAAGCCCCGTTAAAAGGCCAATAAGGACAGGATTTAGTTGCCTGGACCTAAAGAATTTAAAGACACAAAATGAATTATTAAAAAATAAAAGCAGGAAACCTATGGCTATTGCTACCAGTGCATCGACCTTTTTTTGAAAAAATGGATCAATATATCCCATGACATAGGCTCCAGATATTCCTATAACTAAACCAAATATTAAATAACCCACCAGTTTGCTCATTAAAAATAATCCTAAATTCTGTAATGCTCTTTTCCTGTTAAGTTCAGGGTCTACAAAAATTGGAACAACAGCTGGTGCGCAACTGGAAAAACAGTAAGTAGAGGAGGAGATCCCCAGTAAAAATGCCTCTAAAAGAATTACTCCTCCCATAAATCAAGTTCCTTTTGAGCAAGAATCCCATAATCTGAGTTTTTATCTGCTTCAACAGCAAGATCAAGGGAGTCTAAAGCTGCCAGAATATCTTCCTTAATAATTTCCAAAAGACCATTGTAATAATAGAACATAGCCCTATCTCCGGGGTTAAGGGTATTAATAACACCATTTATATATTTTATATCGCTTTCAACGACATTGGTTCTGTCTACAGGAGATGATTCACCTACGGATATTCCATTAATTATCCTTAAAAACCTTAGGCTAACATTATTACTATCTAATTCTATTGCCTTATCTATTTTACCTCCACCTACTTCAAGGCTTGATAAAGCTCCCATAAAATCTCCATTGTTATATTTTAGATTTCCCTCAATGGTAATTAAGCTACCCCAATATGCAAGCGCCTCTGGATTACCTGTTATTTTATACTCTTCCTCAAGTAAATTAAGTCCAGTTTCTATCCATTCAGGATTTAGCTCAAAACCAGCCAAGTCGTGATAAATTTTTCCAAGCTCAACTTTGGAACCTCCATTAGCCCTAGTTTTCTTTAAAAGCACTAAACCATCCTTCACATTCTCAAAAGAAAAGATTTGACTACATGTTAATAACAAAATAGTAATTAAGATTTTTTTCATATTATCCTCCATAATTTATAAATTTATCTAAATTCAAAACTACCATTTCCATCTAAATCCCAACCGTAGGATAGTGAAAATATGGTAAATATAGGTACATCAAAATATATTTCTAACCCAACTCCCATTCTGGGGTTAATTGCTTCCACAAAAATATAGGGGGAAAGTTTAATATTAAATGGAGGTTGAGTTATTGTTTTAAAGTGGTAGTAGAAATAGCTTCCTAAAAACAGATCTGCATTAGAAACATCCCAATTAAATTTAGTCTGAAGTGAGATGGGGATTGGTGGTATATATCTTGTATCTAAAGATAGATTATAGTAGGGAGTAAAGCTGTTTTCTAACTGATAATTTATTCTATGGTCTCCCAATATAATATTCTTTTTTAAATTTATAGATATCCCACCGGAAGGGTAGATTACCTCTTTAAAATTCCCTTTAAAATCCACAATAAAAGAGATATCCGGAGAAATATTATAACCTACATAAATTGAGTTATATCCATAATTCTCCAAAGGATTAATAAAAAGCTTATTCCCCCAAAAAGTTTTATTTGGTGCATTTTGTCTGTAATCAAGTAAAACTTTATTCAATCCCCCAGCAAGAAGTAAGTAATCTCCTCGACCATACAGGTTCATATTTCCAAAAAAACCATATGCATTTCCACCTCCAAAACGGTACTTAAACCCATCTGAAACCTTAACAACAATTGTTCTTTTATTAGGATATTTTCTTGGGGGAACAATAGATATCTGCTGGGAATAAAAAAGACCAGACTCTACTAAACGTAGAGAATACTCATCTATCTCTTTTTCAAGTTTATTTAACTCGACTTTATCGCCGGGTTTATACCTAAAAAAACTGGCAATAAATTCTGGTTCTGAACCTGAGGGATTTAAGTCACCACTAATAGAGTTCTCCAAATCCCAAATAAACTCACTGTCGTTTATAAGGAATTTGATTCTGTTAACCTCTATCTTTTGGGAAAATAAAATTGTACCTGTAAAAAAAAAGAATATTAGATATTTCACATAAATAGATTATGAATATTTATCTGTTCTACATATTGGTTGAAAGTATGATTTTTAGCAGAATCATGTAGTACTTTCGGTTGATTTGTATATTAATGAGGATAATTCCACCTTATTTTTAGTATTTGTTTTTTGATATAGTCTGGAAATATGTGTTTTAACAGTTGATAGAGATATGTTTAATAAGTCTGCAATTTCCTGGTAACTTTTACCCTGTGTTAGTAGCATGAGAACATCTACTTCTCTTTTAGATATTCCATAAGTCTGTGTAAAATTTTCAATTTCAATTTTTTTGACTATAAAATGTTTCCTTGAACTAACTATAAATATCAAGTTTAAAATTAAATACAAACCGGGAAAGAAAATTATAGTTCCTATGTAATCGGAAAATTCTTCTCCTATAAAAACATCAAAATCTATCAACAAGACTAAAGGCATTAATATTATAGTTACAATCCCGGAAATTAATGTACTTAGATCCATTTTGTTTTTCTTATTTTTTACAGATAGAACTATTAATAAGATCATGGAATAACCAATGGTTAATCCCATTGTTATCAAAATAATATTCCCATAAAAGACATTTTGAGTAATAAAGGTTAGAGCTATAAATACCATTGAAAAACCGGATAAAATCATAAAAGCTCTGTTTAAAATCCTTTTCTTTTTCTCTTCCAGACTATTATGAACAAATTGGGGAAGAGTAAAAATTAATAAGGAACTAAATAAATAGGATAAAAATCCAAGAACGGCAACTTCGTTTGAGTAATTGTGGGGAATAAAATTTAAAAGAGATACAGTTGCAACAATCCCAAGCATATTTATATCGAAAAGAAACAGGTATAAATTCTCCTTCATTCCATTTTTTAAATACAAAGAGAGATAAAGAACCAGGGCTATAACCCCAACACTATAGGCTACGCCCCAATACAGAATAATAAATAAAATAGTAATACCCCCTTTTTTTAATTATAATAACGTTGACACCACTAATATTACAATATAACTTAAATTTTGAAGGAGTTTAAATGAATTTTTTATGGGTAACAATAAATGTTAAAGATATGGAGGAATCCCTAAACTTTTATCAAGAAATATTAGGCCTTAAATTAAATAGAAAACTAAATCCTTTACCAGGAACAGAAATTGCTTTTCTTGGGAATGGTGGAACAGAAGTTGAATTGATTAGAAATGTTCAAAATGGTAAACCACAATATGGAAATGATATTTCAATGGGTTTTAGTGTTAAATCCCTGGACGAGGAAATTAAAAGATTAAAAAAAACAGGGGTAAAAGATATTCAAGGGCCATTTCAGCCCAATCCTACTATTAAATTTATATATATAACCGATCCTAACGGAGTAAAAATACAACTTGTAGAATCGGCTACTTAAGTTTAAAACGAACTGGATATCGGAATCTAACAGCAACGGCTTCACCATTAGCCATTGCTGGTGAGCATCTTAACCCTGATATTGCATCTATAGCAGCCTCTGCTAATCCAAATCCCGGGTCTTTTATTACTTCAATATTTCTAATAGCACCTGTTTTATCTATATATAACTCAAGAAAAACTACCCCCTCAATTTTTTGTTTATTAGCAAGTGTAGGATAGACAACTCTTTTTAAAATTTCTTCGGTTGGGATTCCTGGGGGATCGGATATTTTATGCTGTGGCAGATAGTCTATAACTTCCTCGGCTGTAGTAGCAACTTCAACTTCAACTACCTCTTTCTCTGTCTCAATTATATCTTCAGTTATATCATCCTGATTAGTTACTTCAACTTGCTCCTCTGGGACTATAGGTTTGGGAGGAAGTTTTGCAGGCTCTTCTTTTATTGGCTCAGGAGGAATATACTCCTCAACATCTACCATTTTAAAAATAGTATTATCTTTTCTTGTCTCTTTTTTCCCCGTACTAATTGTTATTGTTAAAATTAATATTAAGTGAATTATAATAGCTATAGTAAAAACAAAAACCTTCCATGAGTTAAGAATCAGTTCAACTTTTTTCATTGAGAAGCTCCCTTAACAACAAAAGAGACAGCCCTATGCTGTAGAAGTTTAAGTATTTCCACAACTTCGTTTACATTCTTATAAGGAGTGTTTTTATCAGCAATAATATGGATTCTAACCGATGGATTCTCTGCAACACTTTGAGCGATTAAACCCTCGACACTACTTATACTGGACTGATGTCCGTTATAAAAATAGTTCCCCCATCTATCAACCCAAATCTCTATATTCTTATCTGCCTGGGTAATTTCCTGAAATTCAGCCTCCGGGTATTCAATTTTAACCTCTTTTCTATAGTTAATGAGGGATATTAGCATAATAAATATAAGAAGAAGAAATGCAATATCGGACATTGAATTAATAGGGACAATTGGGGCTCTTCTTTTTTTACGTTTTATTTTCATTCACTAGCCTCAATCATGGAAAATGAAAAATTTTCAACTTCCAACTTTCTTACTATTTCAATAACATTAACAACACTCTGATAGTCTACATCTGGTTCAATTTTTAATAAAAATGTTAAATTAGGTCTTTCATTTAGCAGATTGGAAATTTCATCTTCTAACTCTTTAACAGAAATAGGATTATCATCAATTTTTAATACTCCACTATTTTCTAATTTCACCTTTACTATATCCAGAGTATTTACAATTTTTGTACTATTTTTTTTGGGCAGACCTAACATAAACCCTTTATTTACATTAAAAACAGCTATTACTATAAAAAAGATAATAAGCAGAAATGCCAAGTCACTTAGAGCTCCAGAGTCGGCAATATCAATTCTTTTCCTTTTCTTTCTACCCATTAAAACCTAGAGTCCTTTCTTTTCTTGAACTAATATTTGGGTAACAATATTACTACCACCTTCTTCGACTTCTGCAGCAAATTTATCAACAATATGGGCAAATACGTTATATGCAGTTATTGCTACAATGGCAATAATTAATCCAAAAGCAGTTGTAATTAAAGCTTCAAAAATCCCACCAGCGACCAACTGAGCATTAACATCTGCAGCATTGGCAATAGATTTAAATGCTCCAATCATTCCAGAAACGGTCCCAAGAAATCCTGTAATTGGGGCTATAGAACCAACAGCAACTAGTAGATCGAATCCACTTTCCAATCCATTAATTCGTTCAGTAGCCTCAGTTTCCATGGCTCTCTCCATTCTATGTTCACCTAATTCATATACTAGTAATCCGGCTAAAAATACCTTGGCTCCCAATTTTCTACTCGATGCATTTCGGCAAAACTCTATTGCTTTATCCTTTTCTCCATTAGCAATAAATTCCAATATACTATCCCTAATTTCTTTAGCTTTTAAGTGATGGATTGCTAAATAGACACTACGTTCAATTATTAAAGCAACTGTAATAATGGAAAATACCATTAAAGGCCATACTGCCCACCCACCTAACTCCAGTAACTCTTTTAAAGTCATAAATTAATCTCCTTTCTGCTAAAAAACTCTTCCAAGTTATATAAAGAATTAAAAATATCCGGTGCTTCCAGCACATCTCTGTATAGAGTTCCTGAATCCCTTAATTCCCAAAATTCCTGGGGGAAAACAGCTTGTGTATAGTCCACCCGCCATTTTATATCGTTTGCTCTTACGGTTTTTGGCTCTAAACCACTTTCATAATATGATTTTGGCAATAAACCCTTCACTTCTAATTTCTTAAATTTATATAATTCAGGGAAAAGTGTTGGGTATATCTCTTTTTCTAAATTTCCAGAATATTTATTAAAACCCATATCAATCGTAAGAACTCTGCAAAGTTCTTTTAATCTATCAACCCTGTTTTTTACTTTCCAGACCCCATCATCTCCCCGATAATAGTTGTCGTGATATCTTATTTCACCAGAAACAATATCCCATAGTTCAAATGGATCAATTTCTGTCAGTTTGTAGTTATTACCGCTTTTTTCCAATTGATATCTGCCAGAAGCTTCAAAAAAACCTTCGGTCCACCCTCCTGCCCAGTTAGAAAACATTCGGACACTGGTTATATATAGATAATCTATACCCTCTTCATTAGCAACAATACCACTAATGCTAAAACCAGGAAGATTTGGGCTTGTAAAAGTAAAGCTTTTATCGTCTACCTTGTTAGTTGAACAAGATGCAAAAATTAAAATTAATACAGTAAACTTAAAATATTTCCTCATAGTAAACTCCTAAAAACTCATACTAAAACCAATACTTGGTATTGGAAAACTAAAGCCACTACTTGGGGCCTCTTCGCTATCACCATCCCACTTACTTGTCTGAACCGATTCCGAAGGTTGTATAGCAGCAATTAATGGTGCCAATGCATCCTGTAAAGCTATATAAAACTCCCACTCATACTTAGTATTTTTATAGTAGTTATGCCAAGATGCCTTTAAATCTAGTGGTAGAGAGTAGTTTGACCTGAGAGTGTCACTGTAATAGGAAGTTCTTGAGTACATCTCTGCTATTTGATCATTCCCCTCCCTATCTTTAACATAGGCTGCAAACATTGTTGTCTCCCCATCCTTTTCTTTTGGGTTTCCTGTAGCAAAGGACAACTTCGTTGTAAATGTAAAAGTTGATGTTGGTTTAAAATTCATAAGAAGATTAAGTGTATTAAAACGGTGGTAGTAGGGGTAGTAATCATCTCTTGCATCATCATTTGGTTCGTTATATCTTGCATACACATAGGTATAACTTAATAATCCATCGAGATACCTTGATAATTTCTTTTCTAATAGAAAATCACCCCCACCAACATGTCCATAGCCATCAAAATAGAGTTTGGGAGTGTAGGTATTATTTTCCTCTAGCTCCATAATGTAATAAAATCTGTCATAGATGTATTTGTAATATCCTTCTATTTTAAACCTGTAGTCCAGTGGAAGATTGGTCTCCCACCCTACAACCGATGTTAAACTTTTCTCTGGTATTAGCTCAAAATCTTTAATACCTAAATCCTCTCTCAGACCACCAACTGAAAATGGATTTTTACTAAAGATACCAGATCCCAGGCTAAAACTGTTTTCTTTAAAAAAGTCATTTCCTATATTTGGAGTGATGGTAAAATTAACTCTTGGTGAGATATCAGGGTATGTATTTAGAGTAAAATCATCACCCTCTGTAAAATATGAGTGGTCGCTTCTTACTCCAATATCCATTTTTAATGTTTCCGGGACTATTATGGCATTTAAATTTGTATAAATAAATGAAGAAATTGTTTTAGTATCTTTCCCCGATGATTCATAACTAATACTTTTATACTCAGGAATACCTTCTTGAACAATTGTCCACATGTTTCCTTTACCTTCTCCACTTGAAAAATCCACATTTGTTCCAAGCCCAAATTGCAGTAGGTAGTTATCGTTTATTGACCAATCTATATCAAAACGGCCCTGTACGCTTTGCTTTATACTATCCTCTTTAAAGTTGCTATCAGTATATATTTCATATCCCTGGGAAATGGGAGTAAATTCACTTATAAATTCATTACTATACTCTCTATAACCCTCTTCGGAAATCGTTCCATCTAATTCATAGATCCAATACTCGTATCCAGCCATAAAGCTTAGTAAAATATCTTTATTAGGTAATATTTTTACACCTGTATTAATAAATAAATCTGTATTTGTGTAGAAAAACGCAAATCCATTGGCTATTTCTTTTGTTTTATCCCCAATCTCAATATTTTCAACCCCAATACCATCATTACCCCAGAATCCATTTAAATACCATTTAAATGTTTCTGCAGGAGCATACTGTGTCTTTAAATAACCATCGTAAATATATGGGGCAAGTGATATGTTTTCTACAGTACTAGTTAACTCTTCAATATCTAATGCGCGACCTGTGGCTTCAACAGTTTTTAAAGCTATATCATAGTTTGTTAACCTAAATCCTGTAAGGAGTCCAAAATCTTTATTTTTTCCAAAAGGGATCTGTGAAAAAGCCTCTATAGTAGATGTAGATAGTATCCCGCTAAATTTTAATCCATCAGTAGGATCAACAGTATTTACTTCTAGTAAAGCACTTGTAGCTTCTCCATATTTAGTTGAAAAAATACCTGGAGAAAACTTTATAGATTCAACAATATTGGGGTTAAAAATTGAATATGCGCCACCCCAGTGATTTGGATATTTTGTCACAAAACCATCCATAACGGCAGTTAAACCTGAAGGATCTCCTCCTCTAACAGACATTTGAGAACCAAAACCACCGGAATATGTAACTCCTGGAAGGATTTTTACAGCGTTCATTACATCTTCAATTAATCCCATTTTTGCTGCAGCTTGAATTGTTTCCTTTTCTATTACGGTAGAAACTCCAACTTCTGCATCGGTTTCTCCAATAGCTTCAACTTCTACAACAAGTTCCTGCCCTTCTAAAATTCCTTCCATTAAAAGTTCAATAATCAAAGGTTTACTAAAATCTGTAACTAGTTGTTTTCGTGGTTCATATCCTATTAGTTCTGCAATTACAACAGCTCTATTTAAGTTGTCACTTAATTGAAGTGTACAATTTCCATCCTGGTCCGTAAAAGTTTCAAAACCAGAATCCGCTTCTCGAATCCGAACTCCTTCAAGGGGCATATCTAAATCTCTGTCAACAACAGTAATTTTAAAATCTGCAGAA
>JAFGYD010000035.1 GCA_016936295.1 Spirochaetales bacterium
GAACACGGAAGTTAAGCCAAGTTGCGCCGATGGTACTGCGTAAGTGGGAGAGTAGGTGATCGCTAGACTTTTTTTATTTATAAGTATTTAATAAACAAATGAAATACAAACAGTTACCAAGTAAATTTGACATTAGTAAAAATGAATTAGATATACTTTTTTCATCAAAATTTTCAGATATTTTAAAATCATCGAAACTTATACTAAGAAAAAGAGAAATTCATTTTTCACTTAGAAATGAATTAAATTACAATTTACCATTAAATTTTAACCATATAGATTACCATTATTGGAAAAAGCTACCAATGTTTTTAAGTGTTTTTCATTCACCATTTACCCATTATAAATTTGTTTGCATCGATGGAAGAAGAGAGGCTGTTTATAATAAAAAAAGTGGCAAGTTGGTTCTGAATGATACAATAATTGAGAATGGTATTTACAAAGGATTATTAGGTGTACATATTGCAGGTTCATTTAATTTTGGTCCTGCAAAATTTGAATTCACAAAAAATCCTCTTAAAACATTAATAAATTTATTTGAGCACTGCTTAAAAGATGTAATAACATCTTTTTATTGGCGTATTTTTGATATAATTAAAGGAAAAGAATAACTATGAGATTATGGTCAATACATCCTAAATATTTAGATAGTCAGGGGCTAGTTGCATTATGGAGAGAATCGTTACTTGCTAAAAAAGTTCTTGAGGGAAACACAAAAGGATATACAAATCATCCTCAATTAGAACGATTTAAAATGTCCACAGACCCATTACTATATATTAATTACTATTTACAACACATATATAATGAAGCTTTACAAAGAGGATTCAATTTTGATAAATCAAAATTTATATACATAGATAAAATTAACCTAATTGATGTTACTAGTGGTCAAATAAACTATGAGTTTAAACATTTACTACAAAAACTTGAAAAAAGAAGTAATAATTATTATATGGCTATTAAAAATACAATTGATATAGAACTACATCCGATTTTTAAGTTAGTTAATGGAGAAATTGCATCTTGGGAGGTAATAAATGTTTGAATTAAAAGGAAAACCCAAAATTGGGATAAGTACATGTTTATTAGGAGAAAATGTAAGATACAATGGGGGACATAAAATGGACGTTTACTTAAAAAAAACATTGAGTAAATATGTTGATTTTTATCCAATTTGTCCAGAAGTAGAGTGTGGTTTTGGTATTCCTAGAGAAGCAATGCAGTTACATTATGTAAATGATGAAAAAAGATTGATTACAATCAATTCCAAAGTAGATGTTACAGAACAGATAAATATTTGGCTGATAAAAAGAAGAAGTTATATTAAAGAGTTAAAATTAAATGGATATATTTTTAAGTCAAAATCACCTAGTTGTGGTGTTTATAGAACACGATTATATCGTGAAAATCAACCACCTTCTTTGGATAGTAGAGGTCTGTTTGCAGATGATTTTATTAATAATAATCCTTTTGTTCCGATAGAAGAAGAAGGAAGACTTCACGATCATGAATTAAGAGAAAATTTTATTGAAAGGGTTTTTGTTCATATGAAATGGGCAGAAATTGAAAATTCTAAAGGGAAAAAAGACTTAATTGATTTTCATGAATCTATTAAATATTTGTTAATGTCACGTCACCAAATTAATTTAAAAGAAATGGGTAAAATTGTTTCAAATTTTAAAGATGGAGAAATAGATGAAATATACAATAAATATTTTATGAAATTATCCGAGTCTTTAGCTATTATTGCAACTAAAAAAAATATTTGTAATGTTTTAGAGCATATAATGGGGTATTTTAAAAAAGATCTTAATGTTGATGAAAAACAGGAATTAAAAGAAATTATTAATAATTACAGTGATGGGTTGGTTCCGCTAATAGTGCCAATCACAATTATAAATCACTATGTAAGAAAATATAATGAGGAGTATTTAAAAAAACAGTTCTTTTTAAATCCACATCCTTTAGAATTAATGCTAAGAAATCATGTTTAAAATAAAATAATTATTGATAATAATTATCAATAATAGTAGAATATATTTGAGGTAAATTATGAGCAAAATGGATGTAGGTGTTATTGGATTAGCTGTTATGGGTGAAAACCTGGCATTAAATATAGAAAGTAGGGGATATTCTGTTTCGGTATATAATAGAACATATTCAAAAACTGAAGAATTTATTAAAGGTAGAGCAAAAGATAAAAATTTTAAAGGCTTTAAGGATATTAAGGATTTTGTTGAATCCTTAAATACACCAAGAAAAATAATTTTAATGGTTAAAGCTGGTGAAGTTGTAGATTCAACAATAAATTTAGTGTCATCTTATTTAAATAAGGGAGATGTTATTGTTGATGGTGGTAATAGTGATTACAGAGATACAGAATCAAGAGTGGAGAATCTAAAAGAGAAAGGTATAATCTTTGTAGGGTCAGGAGTATCTGGAGGGGAAGAAGGAGCTTTACTAGGTCCTTCATTAATGCCAGGTGGAAATCCTGAAGGATGGCCATTGATAAAAAATATTTTTACCGATATTTCTGCAAAAACAAGTTCTGGTGAAGCTTGCTGTAACTGGATGGGTGCTGGTGGTGCTGGCCATTTTGTTAAAATGGTTCATAATGGGATAGAATATGGTGATATGCAGTTAATTTCAGAAGCATATAATATCATGAAAAATTATTTAAAAATGAATAATGAAGAAATCGGTAATCAGTTTTCTATATGGAATAAAGGTGTATTAAACAGTTATTTAATTGAAATAACATCTGAAATATTTAAATATCAAGAAAATAATGAATATGTACTTGATAAAATCCTTGATGTAGCAGGGCAAAAAGGAACTGGTAAATGGACTGTTGAGACATCTCTCGATTTAGCTAATCCTTTGACATTAATAACTGAAGCTGTTTTTAGCAGATATTTATCATCAATAAAAGAATTAAGAACTGAAATTAGCAATGTATATAAAAAATCTGAAGAAATTGATAATCACGAAAAAGCAAAAGTTTTAGAATATATTGAATCAACTCTATTTTCTGCTAAAATAATTTCATATACTCAAGGTTTTGCTTTATTAATTGATGCCGATATGAAATTTAATTGGAATCTTAATATGGCTGAAATTGCAGAAACATGGAGAGGTGGTTGTATAATAAGAAGTAGTTTCCTGGACGATATTGCAAATGCATTTAGAAAGAATCGTAACTTGAAAAATTTATTATTAGATGAATATTTTATTAATGCAATAGCAACAAATCTTTCAGGATTCAAGAAATTATGTTCTATTGCCGTTTTAAATGATATACCTATTCCTGCCTTTTCTTCTGCCTTAAATTACTTTAACGGTTTAAGAAGTGATTTATTACCAGCTAATTTAATACAAGCACAAAGAGATTACTTTGGAGCACATACATATGAGAGAGTAGATAAAGAAAGAGGTGAATTTTTCCATTCAAACTGGACAGGACGTGGAGGTTCTACAGCTTCTACAAACTACAATATATAAAAAAATCCCTTTAAGGGATTTTTTTTTAGCATAAATTACTGTAATTATTAAAATCTATAGGATTTTTATTAAGTATATCCGGCGGATTCTTTCCTCTGTCATAGTAAATCAAGTCACTATTTTGTAATGCTGGTTCTATAACTCTCCAAGCTTCAATTGTTTCTTCAACACCGGCAAATAGTGATTTATCACTATTTATTGCATCAACTAGTAGTCTTTGATAAGCATCAGGAATATTTCCTGAAAACTTGCTTGAGTAACAAAAACTCATATTGGCATTTGTTAATGATACTCCCCAGCCTGGAACCTTATTAACTAAATCTACAAAAATACCCGATTGTGGTTGAACTGTAAAAATAATAGCATTTTTTTGTAATTTATCATTTTTAAAAATAGGGTTATCTGAATTTCTAAAAACAACAGCAATCTCCGTACCCTGTCTTTCCATTGCTTTTCCTGTTTTAATATAGATAGGAATATTATGCCATCTATCAGATTCTATTCTAAATTCAACTTCTGCATAGGTTTCTGTTGTTGATTTACTATCAACTCCCTTTTCATTTGTATACCCATTATATTGCCCTCTGACAAAATTGATAACTTTTAATTTTTTTAATAATTTAACTTTTTCTATCTCTATATCATGTTGAAAATTACTCTTTGGAGTTTCCATAGTTAAAATTGTTAATAACTGCATTAAATGACTTTGAATCATATCTCGTATAATACCACTTTTATCGAAATATTTAGCTCTATCCTCAATTCCAATAGTCTCAGAGCAATTAATTTGTATTGATTCAATATGAAATCTATTCCAGTTTGTTTCAAAAATTCTATTTGCAAATCTAAAAATAAGTATATTCTGAACTGGCTCTTTAGCGAGATAATGGTCAATTAAGTATATTGATTTTGTAGGATAGTATTTTAAAATATTCTTTTCTAATTCCAAAGCTGAATAAACATCTACACCAAAAGGTTTTTCAATAATAATAGAAACATTATCTCCATGAAGATTTTCATTATATAAATCTTCTATTGTCTGTTTATAAGTTGATGGAGGAAGTGATAAGAAAACTACTATTTTAGTTATATTTCCAAAACTATAGATGTATTCCTTTATGTTCTTTAAACCAGTATAATAGTATAAACATTTACAAAATTCTTCTGAAGTATTTACATGAGTTCTAAATTCATCTGTTGTATATTCAGTTCTTGCCGATCCAATAACAATTAATTCTTCTGGTAACATATTTTTGCTATATATGGTACTGAGTGCTGGAATAAGTTTTCTTTTTGTTAGATCTCCCGAAGCACCTAAAATTAATAAGACAGTTTTACTCATGTTTTACTCCTACAAGTGACTTTTGAACATATATTACACCATTATTTAATTCTCTTAGTAAAATGGTAATTGGTAAATCTGTATTTTCTAAAATTTTATTAAAAATTTCTTTTTTCCCATTACCTAAAATAATAATTACAACGTTTTTAGCTTGTTTAATGCAATTTCCAGTTAAACTAATTCTTTTAAATGGTGCCTTTGGACTAATAGTTTCTACTGCATTTAAATTATCATTTCTGTAAACAGCTTTAGAGTCAAATAGGCTGGCAGTATGTCCATCATCTCCTACACCTAAAAAAATAGTATCAAATTTTATTCCTTCTAATACTTTATTATACTCTTTTGAATCTTGAAAATAATTTTCAATAGTTGTATTAAATTTCGATAAAAAATTTCTATATGTATTTCCCCAATTACTCTCATTACTATTAAAGTCTATAATTCTTTCATCTACGGGGAAAAAATTTATATCTTTTAAATCAATATCTTTTTTTGACAAGATTCTTAATAATTCCAAATATGTTGATCCACCAGATAAACCAATATTACCGGGTTGTAGGTATATAGAAATAGGATCTTCTATATCATTTAGTGTATTAAAAGTTTTAATTTCTATATTTTCATTATATTTTAATTTCATATTAACCTCGTGATAATAATAATGGTTACTATTAAAAAAATCAATGTTTATTCATATTTAGTTTAACTCAGATTTTTTTAAATTACGGCTTTTCTCCAGTTTTTTTTATAATATGAAATCCAAATTGAGTTCTAACAGGTTTGCTTACTTTTCCTACAGATAGTGTTTTAACTGAGTTTTCAAATGCTTGTACCATTGATCCTGGTCCAAACCAGCCTAGATCTCCACCCTTGCTTTTACTTGGGCATGTTGAATATTTTTTTGCTAAAACTCTAAAATCTGCGCCTTGTTTTAATTCATTCATTATTTTTGTTGCCAAAGCAGGTTCTTTAACTAATATATGTGAGGCTCTCCATTGCATAATTACTCCTTATTCAAACGTAAATATTGTGTGCTGTTCTCAA
>JAFGYD010000036.1 GCA_016936295.1 Spirochaetales bacterium
ATTTTATTCGAAACGTTAAATACATTTTTAATGAAATTAATCATTAAGTTTTTCCTCTGTTTTTACAGCCTTAATATCTCTAGCCGACTTTTGCCAATATGTATCTAATAGAGCTTGTAATTCTTCTCGGTCATCCTGATAAAGAGGCGTTTTTTTAACAATACCATTTAAATTTTTTACAGCAACAGATACATTAAAGGGATTTTTATTATCACAATCCCTAACAATTTCTTTTTTTAATTTATCAAAGTTCTTTTTTAAAAAAATTGTTACGGTAGATTTGTACTTTTCAATTAATCTTCTTACTCTATGATTTAATGCAGCTTTATGTTCTTTATTTAATAATTTGCTTTTTTCAATCTGTTCTTCTAAATTACTAATAAAACCGTCAACCTTCGATAGTTCTGAATATGTTTTGGCAGACTTTATTTTTTTCATACCGTCTTCCACCATCTGGTTTAATCTTCCCCTCTCTTCAGTTGATGGAGAAACAGCAGATTTCAAATCAGCAACAACATTTTTATAAAGAACTAATAACCTCTCTCGATCTTCTTCCTCTATAACAGCACTTTTAACTTCATCTTCAAGATCTCTAATTACCGATTTTGCAACAGAAAAATTACCTTTTAATGAATTTATTTTTAGACCAAGATTTATAGCTCTTTCTCTACTATTCACTTATTACTCCCCAATTAAATAATAAATTATATCCTACAGGAAATCTTTTTCATAGAGTTAATAATTTTTGGTATTTAATATTATAATTCCACGATTTATAAGTAATAATTAACTTAATAGGAGAATATTATGACTAATAAAGAGTTAGAGAAGAAACTTTTTTTAAAAAAAGAAAGTTCATGGATAACTTACAATCAAAGCGAGATTGAAACAGCAATTGATTTTTGCGAAAATTATAAAACATTTATTGATAATTCTAAAACCGAAAGACTATGCGTAAAGTATTCAATAAATATACTTGAGAGTCGAGGATTTAAAAATTTAAAAGATTTTGACTCTTTAAAGACAGGAGATAAATTCTACAAAAATATTAAAGGTAGAGCAATTTTTGCAGGTATTGTAGGACAAAACAAAGAATCACTTAATATTGTTGGTGCCCACGTAGATTCACCAAGATTAGATTTAAAACCAAACCCTCTTTTTCAGGACTCGGAATTAGCACTTTTAAAAACACACTATTACGGTGGTGTTAAAAAATATCAATGGGTGAATCAACCCCTTTCAATTCATGGCGTTATATATACCACAGACAATAGAGAAGTTGAAATTTCAATTGGTGAAAAAGAAGAAGATCCTAAATTTATTATCCCGGATCTATTAATCCATCTATCCCAGGAACAGGTAAAAAAAGAGGGTTCTGTGGTAGTTGAAGCTGAACAATTAAATGTTCTGGTTGGAAGTATTCCAGTAAATGATAGCGAGATAAAAGAGCAGGTTAAATTTGCAGTTCTTAACTATCTATACAATACCTATAATATTACAGAAGAAGACTTTAATAGTGCAGATATTACATTAACACCTTCAGGGAAAGCCATGGATATAGGGTTTGATCGGGGACTAATAGCAGCTTATGGCCAGGACGATAGAGTTTGTGCATATCCAGCAATAGAGGTTATATCAACACTTGATACTCCAGAAAAAACTGCACTTATTTTCTTATCGGATAAAGAGGAAGTTGGTTCCCCTGGGGATACTGGTGCAGATAGTAACATACTTTTAAATCTTGCAATTGAGTACAAAGAACTACTTGGTTTAACAAAAGATGCTCACCTGATTCTTGAAAATTCAATGGCTATTTCTTCCGACGTTACAGCAGGAGTAAATCCTAATTTTAAAAGTGTGCATGAGCTTAACAACGCACCAATTCTTGGTAAAGGTGTTGCTATTGTTAAATATACAGGTTCTAGAGGAAAAGCAGGAGCCCACGATTGCGGCGCTGATTTTGTTGCTTATATTAGAAAAATAGCAAAAGAGGATAATATCCCTGTACAGACATCTGTAATGGGAAGAATCGATCTTGGTGGCGGTGGTACAATTGCCAAACATCTTTCCAGTTATGGTATGAATGTTATAGATGCTGGACCAGCTTTATTAGGTATGCACTCACCATATGAAGTAGCATCAAAAATCGATATTTATTCATGCTATAAACTTTATAGATCATTTTTACAACGATAAGAAAAGCTGCCTTTGCAGCTTTCTCTATTTACATAGAAACAAGGTTGGTATAATCTAAATTTAAGGAGTTTTTTGTGGGAACTTGGGATATTGGTTTTTTTGATAATGATATGGCATGTGACTGGGAAAATGGAATAAAAGAGAATAAAAACCTCAATTATATTAAAGATACCTTTATTCCAATACTTGAAAACAAGGAAGATACCTTAGATATAGATTTAGCCAATAAAGCTCTAGCTGCTGCAGAAACATTAGCAAAACTTCTAGGGAAAGAAAGCGAGCATAGCACTTATACAAAACATGCTGATAATTGGAGTGAAACTTTTTCCGGAAGCATAGATAATGAACTTATAGAAATAGCAATTAAATCAGTAGAAAAAATTATATCTTCAGATTCTGAATTACTACAATACTGGTTACTTCGTGGTGAAAAAAATGAATGGCTAAATAGAATAGAAGATTTAAAATACAGGTTAAAGAGTTAATGAATAAATTTCTTAATAAATTAATTATCAAGAATCTAACAGCAGTTATTATTATAGGTCAAGCTATTATTTATGTTGCAATAAACTCAAAATTCCTACACCCTGAGTGGCTTTCACTTTCCTACAATAAAATTTTAAATGGAGAAGTCTGGAGAGTTATATCATTTCTTTTCCTCCCTCCTTCAACATCACCGATACTAGCTATAATTAGTTGGTATATTCTATTTCTAATGGGACTTAATTTAGAACACTATTGGGGAGAAAAACATTATAATCTGTATATACTAACAGCAGTAATTCTTACCAATATAACAGCATTTGTTTTTAATTTATCTATAGGAACAAATTACTACTTACAAAGTTCAATTTTTCTAGCTTTTGCATTTCTTAATCCCAATTTCCAAGTAAGGCTATTTTTTTTAATCCCTGTTAAAATTAAATGGATAGCCATAGTAAACTGGTTATTATATCTATGGATTTTAATTACAGGTTCTACAGGTGAAAAGTTATTAATAGTAGCATCACTACTGAATTTTGGAATTTTCTTTACTAAAGATATCTATATTAAAATAAAATATAGGGGCAAAATTGTAAAAAAACATTTAGAGAAAAAGATAAATGAAAACAAACCTCTACATACTTGTTCAATATGCGGCCGAAACGATATAGATAATCCTCATTTAAGTTTTAGATACTGTTCTAAATGCAACCCGGAAAAATGTTACTGTGAAGATCACATTAATCATGAGCATAATTAGGAATTACCTGTAATCCTAATTCTATATTTTCTTCCGGAATCCTGATCCATTAAGATTAGCTCATCTTCAATAAAACCACTAACTGTAGGTAAAAATGAGATATCAAATGAAAATTCTTTTGAAAGAACTAATGGATTTGTTAATGTCGTTTTAAAATTTTCGCTAGAAGATAGTCTTACTTCTAGGTTTAGATCTCTATCCAGGTTATTCTTAATTGTAAAAGATTTAATAATTTCATTATTATTGTATTCGCCCATATCAATCTTATCAATTTTATTACTTGTACTATCAAAGAGGGAAATATTTAAGGGACCTCCTGCAACTATAGGAAGAACAAAACCAGATAAATCATATTCATAATCTGTTTTTATAGTTATTTCTGTACTTATAAAGTCATCTGATGTTTTACTATATATTAACTCAAGTTCCATCTCTTCATTAACTTGTAAGTCATTTTCCCCATTCAGTTTTATACTAATAGCATTATTGTTACTAAATTTATCCAGAATATTTATCTCTTTTATCCCTTCATTTTTAAGTGTTAAATAAAAAGATCTTCCGTCGCCCCAACCAAGCAAATCGAATTTTGTAATTGGTTCACCATCTTTATTTAGTATTGTTAATGGTTGTGTCCTTGAAGTAGACCAAAGTTCCAAGTTAAATTTCCGGTTATGATTATCTGTAAAAACTATAGAGTCCTGTAATCTTTTATTTGCATTTTCTATTGAATAGTCGAATGTTAATGTAAATGTAAATGATTTGCCACTCTTTAATGTAAAACCTGGAATTGGATCAATTTTAAAATCTCCACTTAACCCTGAGAAATCATTTAATTTAATATCTGATTTCTCTCTATTAATAATTGTGCACTCAACTGTTTTATCCGATATATTGTAGCCCAAATTAACAGAATTTAAATTATCTATAACTTCATATTTTACACCACTTTCATCTGGCAAAGTGAGTGTGAAATTTAATGGTGTTCTGTCCGCAACGTTATTAATATAGTCCTCTAATTCAGAATCAAAGGATACATTACATGAAAGAATAACAACAAATATAATTGGTAAAATTTTAATTTTATTCATAGCTACTCACTCCAATACCAAAATATGGAATATATGAATATTCTACAAGGCCACCTTCAACTAAATACAAATAATCAACACCACCCTTTAACTCTATATTGTAGCTTCCATTTCTATATAAATTAATTGATATGGCACCATTGTTATTTAAACCCCAATCCAGGGCATTATCCTGCAATGAAGCTATTAAAAAATCGGAAGAGAGGTCAATACCAACAAGTCCACCCAAATTCAGTCCCGTTATTCCAAGTCCAACAGTCGGTGTCGATAGGGTAAGTAAAGCAACATCCATCTCATCCCCGGTAAAGTAATAGGTTTGAAATAAGTATCCCGCTCTAAGATAGATAGGTATTAATTTTAAACCAGCAGAGAAATTAGTGGTTATATATGCCTGTTTAGTTTCAAACTCAAATAACTTCTC
>JAFGYD010000198.1 GCA_016936295.1 Spirochaetales bacterium
GATTATGAAACTGCGAAAAAGTATTCTAATAACACAGTTTATATTGCTTTATTTCTTGGAGTAGTATTTGCTTTATTAGCTTTTATTCTTGCACCGTATATCTTAACACTCATGGGTGCTCAAGGGTCAGATTTAGATTATGCGATTACATATTTACGGATTAGAAGTTTCGAATTACCGATTTTGTTCTTAATATTTGCATTTGAAGCTGTTAGAAGAGCTACAGGAGATACCACGACACCAGTTATAATTAGTGCAATTGGCATTGTTTTAAATATTATATTGACTCCTATCATGGTTTTGGTCTTAGAAATGGGAGTAACAGGAGCTGCTTTATCTACTGTAATAGCTCATGTAGTTATTTTGCCTGCAGTGATCTACTTTTTATTAAAATCTAAAAAAAGTATTACCGTTAATTTCAGCATTAAGCAACTTAATAAGACTATTGTTAAAGATATTTTTGATATAGGAATTCCAGCTTCTGCAGGTCAATCTATTCAAGCTGTGGGGTTTGTTATCTTAAATTCATTAATATATGCTTATGGAACGGATGTATCGGCTGCATTCTTTATTGGTAATAGGATAAATTCATTGGTAATGTTTCCTGTTTCGGCGATATCTTCAATAGTAGCAATTTATATCGCTCAGAATGTTGGAGCTGAAAATATTAAGAGAGCTAAAAGATCAGTTAAAGAAGGTGCGATTTTATCGGTTATCATGATGGTTTTAGGAATCAGCATCTTGTTGCCATTTAGTGCAAGTATCGTTAAATTATTCAGCCATGATCCAGCTACCATTCAACACGCAATAACTTATGTATTTTACATAGGTATTGGCTTACCTTTAATGGCGTTGTTCCAAAACTATCTTTCTGCTTTCCAAGGAAGTGGAGAAACTAAAAAATCTTTCGTTTTAGCCATTGCTCGACTTTGGGTTTTTAGGCTCCCTATGATTCTTTTAGCGAATAAATATACTGATTTAGGTCCTATGGGAATATGGTACGCAATGTTAGCTAGTAATATTTTAGCAGCGTTTTTAGGAGCATACCTATATAGTAAAGTTAAATTTTTACCTAAAACTAGAAAGGCGGTTTAATATGGAAAAAATCGTTTTCCCTGATTATGATCATTCTTTATTAAATATCACCAGTTCAATACTTAAGAATTATAATATTGATTCTGGATATAAAACCTTGAAAAATTTAGATGAAATCCTGAAAGGAAATTTTAAAAACATTGTTTTCTATCTAATTGATGCGATGGGTTGTGGAATATTAAATAAACATTTAGAGCAGGTATCATTCTTAAATAAAAACAAGATTGATGATTTAACGACAGTGTTTCCATCAACCACAGTAGCTGCGACAACAACAGCTATTACTGGATTACCTCCAGCCGTAACTGGATGGATTGGTTGGCAACAGTATGTCAAAGAAGAAGACAAGAACGTGATATTCTTTCTTAATCAAGACTATTATGATGAAAATTATACATTTAACTACAATGTTTCTGAGAAATATGCAAAGATTACTTATATCTATGAAAAAATAACTAGAAGAAACCCAAATGTAAATACTTTTGAAATTTTTCCTGAATTTAGAATCAAAGAACATAAAACGATTCTTAATCAAGTTGAAACAATCTTAAAAACAATCAATAACAAAGAAAAGAATTTTATTTATTCATATTGGGATAAGTTAGATACTTATCTTCACGAATATGGAACAACCTCTGAAATTATATCAAACCATCTTAAAGAAATTGATTTTGCATTAAAGACACTGTACGATGGAATTGATGAAAATACTTTGGTTATTATAACAGCAGATCATGGCCAAGTAGATATTGAAGGTATTAATTTGTGGGAGTACGAAGACTTAACTTCAATGTTTGAACATCAACCCGCTATAGAAGCCAGAGCAACAGCTTTTTATATAAAAGAAGATAAACGTGATGAGTTTGAAAAAACCTTCAACAAATATTTCAAGAATCAGTTTGTTTTATATAAAAGCGAAGAAGTTTTAGAAATGAATCTATTTGGAAAAGGCAAAAAAAGCCCGAGAACAAAAGGCTTTTTAGGAGATTTTTTTGCAATAGCTATAGATAAATACAGTTTCAGATTACAAAACGCCAAACATATTCATAAAGCGACACATGCTGGTTTATTGAAAGATGAAATGATGATACCTTTAATCATATTAAATAAAAGACTCTCAAAATGAGAGTCTTTATTCTAATGAGTGGACCATTAATTCTGCTGTGGAAATATTAGTTGCTAAAGGAATTTTATAAACATCAGATAATCTTAATAAAGCAGAAACATCGGGCTCGTGAGGTTGGGCTGTCAACGGATCACGGAAGAAAAATATCAAGTCTATTTTACCGTTTGCAACTTCAGCGCCTATTTCCTGATCGCCACCAAGCGGACCAGATCTAAAACATCTTATATTCAAGCCTGTCGCTTCGATGATTTTATGTCCGGTAGTTCCGGTAGCTACTAGTGAATGCTTCTTTAAAATAGTTTTGTATTTTTTTGCAAAATCTATCATTTCAGGCTTCATTTTATCATGAGCAATAAGTGCGATTATCATTGTAAATCTCCTTTATATATATAATATTAAGTAAATTATACCACATTAAAACTAATATATCTTTCCTTTTTTAGTCAAAAAAAGGTAAAATATAATACAAATTAGAATTAAGAAAATTATTGTTGCATTTTAAATGTTGTTTTGTTATAATGTAATAGCGAAAAATAATATGGAGGGGTAGCGAAGAGGCTAAACGCGGCAGACTGTAAATCTGCTCCCATCGGGTTCGGCGGTTCGAAACCGTCCCCCTCCAC
>JAFGYD010000199.1 GCA_016936295.1 Spirochaetales bacterium
ACTGCATAGGATTTCTGAATTTCAGGAAGTAGAATATCTCCAAAATTTTCGATATATGTACTGGTTGAAATAAATCCAGCCTGGGCAAGAAAAATATAGAGGTTAGGAGAGAAATTATCGGACCAGTAGTAATTGTTATTTAAGTCACTGTAAATAGCATTCATTATTAATTGATTATTTCCGTGGACAGGTATATTTATATAAGGAATTGGATTGTTACTCAAATTACACACTCCGTTTGACAGTGATTTCAATAATTTTATAATTATCAATTATATACTAAAAGAAGAGTCTAATAAAAGAAAGGGTGCACATAAGGCAATTAAAGATATAAAAAAATCCTCCAGATTTCTCTGGAGGCGGGGGAAAATTTTGTTATTACTCTACAGGAAATTGTATTGTTATTAAACTGTTTTCTTTGTTAATTTTTACACCAGGATCATTACTTAATCCTAAAGATGCAGCCCATGTCTTTTTAATAATAAATGCATAATCGCTTTCGAATTGGGATAAATTTCTTAACTCATCTTCTCTATCTTCTATTGCAAATAACATCATTGATTTACCAAAACTATCGATTGCTTCTGGTGTAAAAACTGCTTCCATAACCCATTGGGATGTACCTGGGATATTAAACATCACCTGTCTGGATCCACCATCCCAACCCTCATCTTTTAAACCATAGGTTTCATCACCCTTTGACCACTGGCCCTTAACGTGAAGTGGTGCTTTTAATTGTGGTGCTTTATTAAGGCCATATTTTGTAAATGTGTTATCAATTATGTCCTGGGTTTTGTTAGCATCAATAATCCATTTTACAGTTACACTGTTTTCAGGAGCTGTAATAATTAATGAATCTGAAAATTCGTAACCCACTTGAACTTCTGCTTCCTGTTGTATCCCCTTGGGAACATTAAACCAGATAAAATTATCATCCCATCCTAAATATTCGGTTACATCTACACCACCAATATTTACAACACCTGGATTATTTCCAAATCCTGCGCCAGAAATAGACATTAAAGTTCCTTCTTTTACAACTTTTGGGTTAACATTGTAAATTTCTGCATTTGATAAATCTACAGTAGGGTCTGCTATTAGGCTACTTTGTGTCTCAGATTTTGTACTGACACAAGACATAGTTATTAACGATAAAATTAGAACTGTGATAAAAAGTGTATTTATTTTTTTCATTGTACCATCCTTGATTTGCAAGCGTTTGCATTTTATTTTATCCATAATAAGGGGCTAGCTTTCATCTGTCAATGAAAAATCTTCGATGATAAGAATAAATTAAATAAATTGTTGACAATAAATGCAAACGCTTGCAATATTAGTGTGTTAGAAAAAAATTGGAGGAATGAAAAATGAAAAAAATTATTAATGGTCTTTTTATTGGACTTATACTTATTGCAGTTGGTTGTGTTTCTGCACCTGAAACGAAAGATACAGCAGTTGATGCTATTGATGAAGGTAGTGTAAGACTTCACTACCAGAGAATGGATAATGATTATACAGGGTGGGGTCTACATATTTGGGGTGCAGGATACGATGGTGATACTGTAAACTGGGGAGAAGCTGTAATGCCTACTGGAAGCGATGATTACGGTGTTTACTGGGATATTCCATTTAATGGAGAAGATGATCTTAATTTTATAATTCATAACGGTGACACAAAGGATCCCGATGGGGATAGAGCCTTTACAGACTTGGATATGTACAATGAATTCTGGGCTGTTTCTGGTGATTCTGAACTTTATACATCTGCTGAAGATGCACTATAGAGGGTAAAAATGAAAAAAACTAGATTTATAGCACTAATTTTATGGGTACTATTTATCTCTTCTTGTATATCTACTCCCCGGGGTGGGAGTAGTAAAGAAGTCGCAATTCCTAAGGGTTATGTTAGACTAAACTATACACGATTTGATAAAAATTATACCGGTTGGGGGCTGCATGCCTGGGGTGATGGATTTAATGGGGATGCTGTAAAATGGGAGGCTCCTTTACCACAAACAGGAAGTAACGATTTTGGAGTTTACTGGGATATTCCATATAATGGAGAGGGTGAACTAAATTTTATAATTCATAAAGGGGATACCAAGGATCCCGATGGGGATAGAACATTTCCTAAATTATCTGAAAACAACGAATATTGGGCAATTAGCGGTGATACAACAACTTACACCGATCTTAAAACAGCAAATTCAACACTAAATAATAAAATTCTATCCGCAGTTGTTATTAGCGAGAACGAAATTGTTGTTAAATTTAGAACAAAAAATGAAGCCGATTTTTCTGTTCTCTCCGGGGATGAAGTTATAGGGATTGAGAGTATAACTGATAAAAGACAGAGGGAATTTACAATAAAAACAGTGGATATTCTGGATCCATTTAAAAGATATAGGGTAGTTAGTGGCCCATTAGAGAGTAATCTGTTATTTTCTTGGAAAAGTATAGATAGCTCTTTTAGTTATAATGGTGAATTAGGTGCTCTTTACAATGGAAATAGTACTGAATTTAAGCTTTGGTCTCCTCTTGCTTCAAGTGTTGTACTTAATCTATATACAAATGGAACTACCAATGATGTTTATAAATCTGTAAATTTAGAACTTGGTGACAGAGGTGTATGGTCTACAGTTGTTAAAGAGGATTTAAAGGCCTTTTTTTACACATACGATGTGACAAACCTTGGTAAAACAAAAAGAGTATTAGATCCATATGCTAAGTCTATGGCCGCATTTAACGAGGCTGTTGAAAGTGTTGGTAGAGCTGCTATTGTAGATTTAAAAACTATTGGACCTAAACTTTCTTTTGCTAATATTGCCGGGTATGAAAAGAGGGAAGATGCTATAATCTGGGAAATTCATGTAAGAGATTTCACATCAGATCCATCTTTAAACACAAAAGCTCAATTTGGAACATATAAGGCATTTATAGAGAAATTAGACTATATAAAATCCCTTGGGGTTACCCATGTTCAACTACTTCCTGTTATGAACTACTATTTTGGGGATGAGCTTAATAATAAAGTAAGAGAAGGAGAGTACAGTGCTAAGGATAATACTTATAACTGGGGATACGATCCACATAACTACTTTACCCCAGAGGGAATGTACTCACAAAATCCCCAGGATCCTGAATTAAGGGTTCAGGAATTAAAAGAGTTAATAAATGCAATTCATGGTGCAGGTATGGGTGTTATTTTAGACGCTGTGTATAATCATACTGCAAAAATGTCTATTTTAGAGGATCTTGTTCCGGGGTATTACCACTTTATGGATAGTAATGGAAAACCTAAATCCAGTTATGGTGGTGGTCGAGTTGGGTCTACCCATGCTATGTCCAGAAAACTTATAGTAGATTCTGTAATGCACTGGGTTAACGAGTATAAGGTAGACGGTTTTCGATATGACTTAATGGGTGACCTTGATGCAGAGACTGTACAAATTGCATATGATTCTGCAAAAAAAGTTAATCCTAATATCTTAATGATTGGTGAGGGTTGGAGAACCTATGCTGGTGATGATGGCGATAAACAGATGCCAGCTGACCAGGATTGGATGGATAAAACCGAAGCTGCGGGATCCTTTTCAGACGAAATGAGAAACGAATTAAAATCTGGTTATGGTTCTGAAGGACAACCACGGTTTATGACAGGCGGTAAAAGAAATATAGAGCTAATATTCCAAAATGTAATTGGTAAACCAAGTAATATGAAGGTAGACCAACCAGGAGATGTAGTACAATATGTTGCAGCACATGACAATCTACCATTACACGATGTTATAGCTCAATCAATTAAAAAAGATCCGGACCACAACCAGGAAGAGATTCAAAAAAGAATCAGGCTAACTAATACTATGATTCTAACCAGTCAGGGAACAGCTTTTCTACACGCTGGTCAGGAGTATGGTAGAACAAAGCAGTGGAGAACTACCGGAAAACCGGAAGACAAAGGAACAGAGATTAAAGGTTTTGATTACCCTTGGTTTGTACACGATTCCTACGATTCATCCGATGCTATCAATATGATAGATTGGACTAAAATAGAGTCTGATGGTTTACAGAAAGAGACAATAAATTATACTAGAAGCCTTATTGAATTAAGAAAATCAACTAATGCCTTTAGACTTGGTGATCCAGAACTTGTTAGCACAAATTGCCAATTAGTTAATGCTATTGGAATTGAAAAAGAGGACAATGCTATAATTTATATGGCTAAAGCAACTAATGGTGACGAGTTCTATGTAATTATTAATGCAGATAGTGTAAAGAGATCCTTTGGATTAAATACAGACTTAACTATTGGTGAAGTTGTTATAGAATCAAACCCATCAAGTTACACATTAACTAAAGATAGTGTAACTCTAGAGCCTCTTACAGCTATAATTGTTAAGAAGTAGTAGGAGATTTAATGAAAAATAAAGTTGCAACAATTATTTTAGGTGCTCTTTTAGTAGGTTGTGCTACGTCTCCACAGGAAGCCCCTACTAAAAAAGTAGCTACAGAAAATAGTCAGGTTCATGAAATTGTAGATTATAACGACTATATCGATTTATCGGATAGTAGTGTAAAGTTTTTATTTACAGCTAAAAAAGGGGATTTGGTTAATTTCTATATTGGAGAATCGGAAACTACTTTAAAATTAGTCCACGAGGGGGTCTTAGCAGGCTCCCGTGGCCTGATGGTAGAAGATTTAACACCTAACCAGGAGTATTTTTACAAAATTGAATCTATCCGTAATAACAATATTGTTTCTACAGAACTGCTTTCATTTACTAAAAAGGGTAACACAAATAGTTGGAAAAGAGCCGAATGGGCAGCAAATGCAGTTTTTTATCAGGTGTTTGTAAGAAGTTTTAACGATGGTAATGGCGATGGTATTGGGGATTTTACAGGCTTAAAAAATAAAATTCCCTATCTTAAAGAGTTGGGAGTAAACGCACTGTGGCTTATGCCTGTAAATCAATCTCCAAGTTACCATGGTTACGATGTTTACGACTATTATAATGTTGAAATGGATTATGGAACCATTTCCGATTATCAGGCTCTTTTGGATGAAGCACATAAAAATGGAATAAAAATTATTATGGATTTAGTAGTAAATCATAGTTCCATTGATCATCCATGGTTTCAGGATGCTGCATCCAGTGTTGATAGTCCTTACAGAGACTATTATGTCTGGGCAAATGATAGTGACAGGCTTAATAAAAACGGACCTTTTGGGGGACAGCAGTGGCATAAAACCAAAACAGGTTATTATAATGGTGTATTTTGGTCTGGAATGCCAGATCTTAATTTTAGAAATAGCAAGGTTAGGGAAGAGTTTAAAAAAATTGCTCTATTCTGGCTGGATTTAGGTGTTGATGGTTTTAGATTAGATGCTGCCCTTCATATCGATGATGAAGATAGCGATGTTTCACATAGTTGGTGGAGAGAGTTTAATACATATATAAAAGCAGAATATCCTAATGCACTACTAATAGGGGAAAACTGGGCATCTACAAACCAAATGGCTTCTTATTTTGAGGACTTAGATTCGTCATTTAACTTCAGCTTTGCTAATAACCTACTACAAATGGCCAATGGGCAGGATGTAGATTTGCTGGAAAATATTAATTATATACACTCAATTTATACAAAATATAATAAGGATTTTATAGATTCTACTTTTTTAGCAAATCATGACCAGGATAGAACAGCTTCTGTTCTAGGAAATAATTTAGCTAAGGAAAAGTTGGCAGCTACACTTTTATTTACACTTCCGGGAACCCCTTTTGTATACTATGGGGAAGAGCTTGGAATGCTGGGAAAGAAACCGGATGACAACATTAGAGAACCTATGGATTGGTATAAAGAGGCTAAAGGGGATGGAATGACTACCATGTCTAAGGGTGGGTTTTACAACTCTATGCTTTATACAAAAGCTAATGATGGAATCTCCTTAGAGGAACAAAAAGGGGTAGAAGATTCAATATTTGAGCTATATAAAAAAATCATTAAAATAAGAAAAGATTATCCCGGTTTTATAAGCGGGGACAATTATGAAAAACTTAATTTAAATGATAATTTATACTCTTACACTGTTAAAAGTGATAATAATACTCTATTAATTGCTCATAATAATAAAAATGAGGAAAATAAATTCTCATACAGCAGAGATGTTGAAGATCTTTTAACCAATAATAACTTTAATGCAGATGAAATTATTAGTATTCCCGCTTTTAGTTCTCTTGTCTTACTAATTAAGTAAAAATTGAATATAATCCTCCAATTAGATAGTATAATACTATTATTTGGAGGATTATATGGTACAGAATAGACTAAGTGCTGCAATATTAGGGTTTTTTATTTTTATTGGACTTTTCTTTGGGTTATATTTTACTGGCTCTCTAGTAGCCGAATCTGCAATAAAAATAAAAGAGTACGAAAGAACAGTAACCGTTAAAGGTCTTTCGGAAAAGGAGTATCTTGCAGATATTGTTATTTGGCCGTTACAGTTTAATTTAGCCAGTAATAGTTTAACCGATTTATATAACTCAATTGATAATACCTCATCTAATATTAAAGAGTACCTAATATCCAATGGAATTGAATCTAATGAAATTACACTTTCATCTCCATCCATCTCTGATAAGTCTGCCCAGCAATATGGAGGTTCAGAGATAGCTCAATTTAGATATACTGCCTATCAGACAGTAACTGTATATACAGATAAAGTAGAAAAAGTCAGGGAGCTACAGAGCTCTATAATTAACCTGGGGAAAAAGGGAATAGTTTTAACAGGAGATAGTTACGATAGTCAAACTGAGTATATTTTTTCAAGGTTAAACGAAGTTAAGCCAGTGATGATTGAAGAGGCTACAATAAAGGCTAGGGAAGTTGCTCTTAAATTTGCAGAAGATTCTGAGAGTAAACTTGGTAAAATAAAAAGTGCCACTCAGGGGCAATTTTCTATAGACTCAAGGGATAAAAATAATCCTCATATTAAAAAAGTAAGAGTTGTTTCAACTGTAGAGTATTATTTATCGGACTAAAATATGTTATTATTCAAGAATGAACAAATTATACACATTTTTTTATCTATTATGTCTTTTTTTAATAGTGGCTTGCACGCCTGAAGAAAAAGAGGAATCGAAGAATCTGCCACCACTAACTAACGATATTATTAATGGTGATAAATTATGGAGTAGAATAAATTCCGAGGATAATTTTAAAGATTGGAGTTCCTGGCCAGATTATGAAGGTATTAGGCCTGGGCAATCTCCCCATGGGCGATTTCATAAAATATATATAAATGATGTTCTTGCCAAGGCTCTTCCAATTACTAAAAACATTGCGCCAATGGGATCAATAATAATTAAAGAAAATTATGATTCAAATAAAAAAGTTTTAGAATATACTGTAATGGCAAAAATAGAGGGGTATAATCCTTCTCAGGGAGATTGGTTTTGGGGATATTATCAGCCTGATGGTGGGGTAAAGATGGAGGGTAAACCAGCTATGTGTATAGATTGTCATGCATCATCCTCATCGGATTTTGTACTTTTACAACGTTTGGATTTTGGGGAATAACCTATGAAGCATTCACTACAATTAAAAGTTACTATTCTTGTTGTTTTAATATTAGCAATTCTTATGTCAGTTGTAATCCCTATAACTATTGAAAGACAAAAAAATGATCTATTAGAAGCAGCAAGAAACACCTTAAGTATAAATACAGATATGCTAAATATTGTTATTAAAAATATTATGCTTTCTGGAGAGGCTCCTATAGCGGTAGGAACAATGAATAACCTACAACAAATTGGTGAGTTTAAAGATATAAATATTTTTAGAGCTAATGGGCAGAGAGCTTTTCAGGATTATAACACCCTTAATTTTGTTAATAATTATCAAAAATCAATTCTTTTTGATAAAACAGAGAGGGTTTCAATGCTTATGAGGGATGATCCATCGTTTCATCAGGTTCTATCAACAGGAAGAGCTGTTATACAAGAACTAGTTCAAGAGGGTGAAATGGAATATTATTTTCCAATTAGAAATGAACGTGCATGCTGGACTTGTCATGGATCAGTAGAGGAATCAGGTTCAATTAGAGGTATTGCCCACTTTAATATTTCAATAGCAGGGATTTACAGACAGATTTCAAATGCAAGATACCTGTTAGTAATATTTTTAACTGTCTCTGTTGTCTTATTTGCTATTCTACTACTATTTGCTTTTAGGAGAGTTGTTCTTACACCATTA
>JAFGYD010000200.1 GCA_016936295.1 Spirochaetales bacterium
CACAAGGGATTTAAAATCCCTCGGGCTTCGGCCTGTACCGGTTCAAGTCCGGTCTTCGGTATAAGCAACTCTTTTGAGTTGCTTTTTTTTTATTTTTTGTTCTCTTTAGTTTTAATGTAGGTATACCGAAATTAGTGATAAGGATAATAGGTTAGTAACTTGCAAAATAAATATATAATTTCACTTATTTTTTTTAATTCATTATTATATTGTTTCTCAAATGAGGTTTATATTCTTAAACCGGGGGATACTTTATATAGCTTGAGTAAAAAATATAATGTATCAATCGATAATATAATAAATGAAAATAAAATTGATGATTTCACTAAACTTTCTGTGGGAACGGAGATTTTAATCCCATCAAATATTAAAAAAACTTATATTGTAGAAAAAGGAGATACTCTTTTTAGCGTTTCAAAGAAATTTAATCTACCACTTTCAGAATTAATGAAGTATAATAATATAAAAGATGATGATATTTTATCTTTAGGGCAGGAATTAATTATTGTTAATGATTCATCAATACCAAGTATTGTTGATGATGTTGATACTAGTGGTGGTAATAATGTTGAGTTGGTAAGTCATTCAGAATTACCGTATTGGCCTGTCGAGGGTAATATTACAGATTATTCAGGTAGAATACAGGGGGTGTTGATAGAGGGAAGTAGCGGAGATTATATAAAAGCCGTTTCTAAAGGTCGTGTTATTTGGTACGATTCATTTAAAGGGATAGGTAAGGTTGTTTTAATCGAAGGTGATAATGGATATGACTATCTTTATGGTACAAAAGAGGATTTAAATGTATCATTGGGTGTTTATATTAGTGCAGGTGACAAAATAGGGAGGTTGAAGGAAAACAATACAAGTATTATTTTTTCAGTATTTAAAAATGGAAAGCCTTTACCAAACATAGCAAATGCTCCTAGGTAAATGCTAATTAATTTATTTATTATTATAGTTAAAAAAGAAGGATTATTATGACAAAAAGAAAAGTAATGCAAAGTGAGGTTCTGCAGAGTTATGAGCCAGATACACTTGCCATCTATTTAAAAAACATATCACATTATAAGTTATTAAGCATTGAAGATGAAATCAAATTAAGCGAAAGAATGGAATATTTAAAGGAAAGATTATCTAATTTAGATTCTCAATTAGACAGAGAGGAATTATCTTTTAAAGACCATTATGATAAGAAAAAAATATATGAAAAAGAGTTAGATGCAATTAAAGAAAGAATGATTCAAGCAAATCTTAGGCTTGTTGTTTCTATTGCAAAAAAGTATCAACATCGGGGATTATCCTTATTAGATCTAATTAACGAGGGTAATATTGGGCTTATAGAGGCCGTAGAGCGTTTTGATTACAACAAGGGTTGTAGATTTTCAACATATGGTACTTGGTGGATAAGACAAGCTGTTATTAAGTCTATAGCAGATAAAGGTAGAGTTATTCGGATCCCTATTCATATGCTAAATACTATAAAAAAATGTTACTTTGTGACTAAGCACTTAACTCAAGAATTTCAAAGAGATCCTACACCGGAAGAGATTAGTGAATACTTAAATATACCTGCAAGTAAAGTTAAGGAAATTTTAAGTTTATCCCAGGAAACTGCATCTTTAGATTCTACAGTAGACGATGATAATGCAACAAAATTATCAGATTTAATTAAAGATACTACAACTGCAGAACCATTTGATGCTGTTTTTAGATCAACATTAAAAGAGAGAATAGGACAAGTTTTAGATGAACTTTCAGAAAGAGAAAGAAAAATAATACAACTTAGATTTGGTTTGGATGGAGAAGAAGCATTAACTCTAGAAGAAACAGGTCACATAATGGGTATTACTCGGGAAAGAGTTCGACAGATTCAAGAGAAAGCTAAATCAAAATTACGTCATGTAAAAATGATTAAAGATTTTGAGGAAATTAGGTAGTAGATGAGGTATAAAGTATTATTTATTATAGTAATGCTTTTAAATTCATGTGTTACAACACATGAATTTTATACTGGTTCATTGGCAACTAGATATGGAATTAATCCCTTTCCTGGAAAGGAAGAGTGGGTTAATTCCATAAAACAAATATCTAAAAAAGTAAATAATAATAGTAGACCTGCACTACTATGGAATGTCGGTACCTATCTTAAGAACGGAATTAAATTGAGTTTCCCAGGTAAATCCGAATCAAATAATCATTATTTTACAGAGATTGACTTAAATTCTGAGTATTTTAAATATTTTTCAAATAAAAAAATTGATGTTTTTTTAATTTTTGAACCTGGAGTTGCAGATATTAGTGAAACATTAAAATTAATTTTAGGCAATTATTCATCTTATAAATCTGTTAAAGGTATCTGCATTGATTTGGAGTGGTATGATATTAATAAAATGGTGACAAAAGAAGAAATAAGTAAATGGCTAACAGTAATACATTCATATAATCCTAAATATAAATTAATAATAAAGCATTGGAATATTAATATGATAGAATCATTTAATAATAAAAATTTAATATTTTTGCAAAATATGGATAATATAGAGAATATTGATGAGTTTATTAAAAGATATAAACTATGGGCAAGAAAATTTTATCCAAATAGAATAGGTCTTAAATTAGGATCTGATTATAAAAAAATGTTTGATAATTTAAATAATCCTACATTAGAAATATATCAAACTATAAAAAATGAAACAAATAATAGTGTTTCCTTATTTTGGAGTGAGAATGTTATTTTTGAATTATCTAAATAATATCCAGTAATAATTGATCAGATTCAGCTAAATCATTTTTTAGGTTTCTTATCTCATCCAAGGTAAACCATTTAAACTCATCATGTTCATTGGTTGTAATATCTTCATCTAATATTTCAATATAATATGCATATAAAATAAATGAATGATCGATACTTTTGAAATTTATTTTTCCTATAAAATTATTAACATGAATATGGACATTGAGTTCTTCTTTAAATTCACGTTTTAATGACTCTTCAAAAGATTCACCTTTTTTTACTTTACCTCCAGGGAATTCCCATTTCCCTCCAATTGATCCCCCAGGTTTTCTCTTTCCCAGGAGATATAAATTATTTTTTTTAATAATTCCTGCTACTGATTCTGGCATTAAAGTAACTCTATAGAAGGAGCAACAAAATGTATTATTCCAACTGTAATAGAAATAAACCCAATAATAACCCTATTTTTTAAGAAAGTTTTTTTGAAAAATTTTATAAAAGAAGAATCATTGTTTTCTTCTTGTGCTATATATTCAACAAAAAGTGTCATACCTGCAATTATTGCACTAAGTGCTGGTATTAAATCCCCCAAAACAATTAAATTACCTGTATATCTTAAAAATAATGCTAGTAAACCAACTATAGTACTTATACATCCTACAGTTACTTGCATAATTTCTGAAGATAATAATTGATTCATTAAGGTAAAATTCTCAAATTTTGAATTAAAAAAATCCTTTGTTAAAATTAATCCAACAAATAAATTACATAAAATTACTAATAAATAGATCTGAACCATAATTCCCTCCTAACGACTGATAAGTACGTTATAATCTTTTTTAAAATTCCCCGAATAAATACTTACATATATATTTTTTGATTTCATGTTATCATCTAATTTAAATGTTATATACTTAAAATCACCAATTTCTATGGGAAGTTGTACTTCTTTCTTTTCTATATTATCTTTATTTATTGCTATTTCTGCAATAAAATTATTATTTGATATTCTGTTTATTATTTTTTTATCAACTTTAATTACTTTTATGGAAAGTAAAATTGATTCTTCAAACTGCACTGCTTTAGAAGTAACTTTATAATCATCAAATCTAATATCTCTAGTTATTCTCATAAAAAAAGGAACAATAATTACACCAAATAACAGAACTAGAATGAGGTCAATTATTAAGATTTTTAAATGTGGATTTTTAGCTAAAAAACTTTTTTTCTTTCGATTTTCATAAGCTCTTTGAGTTTCTTTAGATGATGATTTTAATCTTTCTTCTCTATTTGAGTAAAAGGTGAAATCCATTTATTGCATGTCCTCATTTAATATTTTATCGGTTCTCCATTGAGTAATTCCTCCTGCATACTCTGTACACAGTAAAGCAGTTAATATTCCTTCTGTATTAGATACATAAAAATTACTATAAATAATATTACTATTATCTATATTTAAATCGTAATCACCAATAATATATCCATTTTCATTCGTAATTGTTAAATATTCCGAAATTCCATCTATGCTTGATGATTTAAAAAATATATATTTGCCAAAAACAACATCTATTAAAACATAATATCTGCTTAATTGTTCATCATCTTTTTTTACTTCAGGTACATCCATCCATGATATATATTTACCTTCATTTAGATCGAAATAGTAGATTCTTGATTTTATTGTATCAATAGAAATTATATCATCCGTTTTTTCATCATAGATTTTTTTATAAAAAGTTAGATCTATAAGTAATCTATTTTTATTTCTATCTGGAATAATATTATTAATTTGTGTTGTGGTGTTCTCCTCATTTTCTAACTGAGGTAAGTATTCAATTTCTATTATACTTTTACCTATCAAAGTTCCTTCTTCGGTATATCTAAATATAATCCAAAAATATGTTGTTTGAGTTACAACAATTAATCGATTATTAATATCGCTATATATATTTTTAATATATGGAAAAGGTGTTCCACCAAGACCTTCCTGCCCAATATAATTAATATATTTTCCATCAATATCAAATACTGTAACTATTTGTTCATTTAGTATATGTTTTTCTTTATTCGATTTATCTTTAGAAGTATCGTAACTTTTATCAATATATTGATCTGTTAATGCGCTTTCATAATCAAGTGTGTCCGTTATATAGATATAGTTTTCTGTTGATGAAATATTTCCGGGTTTATTAAATGACCATTGTGTAAAATCTGGATTACTAATATCAGAGTTTTTATCCGGTGATATTTTTTCTAATAAATCTCCATAGGAGTTGAATTTCATAATTTTTTTACCATTTCCATTAGAAATTAAAAAGATGCCTTTAGACATAAAAATATCACTAGTTAATGAGAATGGAACATCTTCCCGTGCAAAAAAATCCAGTTCATTATCCATATTTCCTATTGGAAGTGTGAATTTATCCTCTTTTATAAGTTTTCCATAATTGTTGTTTTGGCTACATGAAGTGAAAATTAACAATATAATAATACATAGAGTCTGTATTTTGCCTTGAAACATTGATTCTCCTTAATTATAGAAAGGTACAAAGTGTTAAATATTTTGTAAAGCTATTTTTTACTATTATATCATAGTGGATGTTATTTATCTATTCTCTTAGTAAATCTTGACCTCCTATAAAAAAGAAGTTACATTCTATTTATGATAGAAAAAGCTGTAAACCTACTTTTTGGTTCCGAAAGAGAAAGAAATTTAAAAGATTTATTACCTATATTAAATGCTATTAACTCAAATGAAATTTGGGCCATGGGCTTAAAAGATGATGATTTCCCAAAAATGACTTTAAAATTTAAAGAACGTTTAAAAAATGGAGAAACATTAGATGATCTTTTACCAGAAGCATTTGCTATTTCAAGAGAGGCAGCAAGGCGAAAACTTGGAGAGAGAGCATACGATGTTCAACTTCTTGGTGGAATAGCTCTTCATCAAGGTAAGATTATGGAAATGAAAACAGGTGAAGGTAAAACCCTATCATCAGTTGCTCCTGCATATTTAAATGCTTTAGCTGGTAAAGGAGTTCATATGATTACTGTGAATGACTATTTAGCTGGAAGGGATGCAAAATGGATGACTCCAGTTTTTGATTATCTAGGTCTTGAAGTAGGATGTATATTATCTAACATGGATCCTGAAAGAAGACAGATTGAGTATTCAAAAGATATTACCTATGGAACAAATAATGAATTTGGATTTGATTATTTAAGAGATAACATGAAATGGGATATTTCTAAAAAAGCACAAAAAAGTCATACATACTGTATTATTGATGAGATTGACTCTATTTTAATTGATGAAGCAAGAACTCCACTAATCATTTCAGGATCTGTAGAAGATGATATTTCAAAATTTAATGTTGTAAATCAGTTAGTTAAGTTTTTAAAGGAAGTTGAAAAAGATCCTGAGACTGATGAATATCCCAAAGAAGATATATTTAATCCTGTAGAAATCATTGGTGATTATAAATTAGAAGAGAAAAATAAACGTGTTTCATTTACAAATGATGGAATGAATAAAATAGAAGAATTACTTAAAAAAAGTGGTGCTATAGAAGGTTCTCTTTTTGACGAAGTTAACTTTGAGTATATCCACTATTTTACACAAGCAATGAAAGC
>JAFGYD010000037.1 GCA_016936295.1 Spirochaetales bacterium
CTACTTTCGGGATATAAATCCTCTATATAACTCCTGGCCCTATCTATAAATACAGCATTCTCTTTTGTGTAAAAAAGACGCTCTGTAATATAATCCGCCTCATTTGTACTTTCCGGGGCGTAATGTTTACTTATATATGGAGTAAAGGGGGCATTTAAAGAGTTTATGTCATTAAATATTTTTTTTATTCCACCACTTTTTTCAAACAGAGAATTACTTTTATTAACACCTATAAAACAGCTATTAAAAACATAGGAGTAACTTTCCCAATCGTTTGTAGATACCCTATACCCCTTAAATTTACCAAGCCTGGAAACCGCTCCACTCCCGGCAAAGGGGTCTAAAAAAGAGATCTTGTGTTTAATATCAAATCCATCGAAAACCGATGATAAAAATGGCAATAATGTTCTTTTATTCCCAATATAAGCAATTAACTGCTTTGTTAAAAATGGGTGGTTATACATTTTATCAGTTAGGCCTATAAATAGCAGTAAGTCCCCTACTTTGCTGAACTTTTACTTCAACTAAAGGTAGAGTTATATCCATCTCTGTTAATGTTTCGTATATATATTTAGCAATATTTTCAACTGTAGGATTAATTCTGGAAAATTCTGGTTTATCGTTTAATAACATTTTGTCCAGGTTAGTAACTGTTTCGTTTAAATAAAGAGTTATTTTATTATAATCGAATACCATTCCACTTTCTAATAATTCACTATTTGCAAGTGTAATTACCACTTTAAAATCATGCCCATGCATTCCTCTATAAGATTCATCGCAATTTGATAAATATAAAGCTGCCGAAAATTCTTTATCTATCTGAAGTAAATACACTAAACCCTCACTTAAACTGTCTATCATACCTAAGTTAATATAACATTATGCGCCCCTCTAAAACAAGGACATATTCAACAAATTGTAAATGCTTACTATATAGATAATTACATAAATAGAGATATAGACCTTTCTTGGGAGTTAGTATTGTAACACCATATAGCAACATTCAATAAGCCAAATAGCGAATAGTTTCCCAGTATCTATTAATTATTTGAATTATACTTATCAAAAATCAATTGATATGTACCGTCTTTATACATCTCATTTAGTATGGTTTGCCACTTTTGAACATCTATAATGGGAATATCTTTTGTAAATGCTATATAGAGATCTGAATCAAACAGAGGAAATTCAATTTTCTCCAACAAATCTACATCCTTATCTATAGATTTTAAATAATACTTCATCCCAAGGTCTGTATCACTTATTGCCAGGTCTGCTCTACCATTTATTAATTGCATATAAACCCCAATACTTGATGTTGAACCCATATCAAGGTTTGTAAAATTGTTAGATATTAATAAATCATGAACTAATCCTGCAAATCGACAGGCTATTTTCTCAACTCGCTTTAAGTCATTAAAGTTTGTTATAGTTATATCTCTTTCTCTCAATTTATAAAAATATATAGCCCCACTACTTATTGGTCCTACCCAATTGTACAATGGTTCTCTTTCAGGGGTTTTAAACAGTGAAAAAAAGATTGTATTAGGCCTGCTATTAAGTGTATTTATTGCCCTAACACCTGGTAATGTTTCAATTGTAACATCTAAATTAATTCTATTTAAAATTTCCTCAACTATATCAACACTAAGTCCTGTTAATTTATTATTTATTGTATAATTATATGGTGCCCACTCCTCTGTAATAATGAGGAGTGGATAATCTTCTGAATAAATTGAGACTATGCTACTTATTAAAATTATGAATAAAATAATTTTTTTTAACATAATTTAATAATAACTTAAAATTATTTAAAATAAACAAAAAAATTACTATCTTCCAAAAGATATGCTGTAGATCGACCACCGCTTTCACTTCTTTTAAGTAGCCCAAGTTCAACTAGTTTTTTAAGATCTCTTTTGGCTGTTTCGGGTGTTGTTTTTGCTATAGATACATATTTTTTATTAGAAATTCCGTCTTTAAATCCATTGGGCCAGTTTTCTATTAGTTTAATAATAACTTTCTTTTGTCTTTCATTCAGTTCAAATTGAATCAGATTAGTTTTTAATCTGTTTATACTAATTGTTTTCTCTATTACGTCCAACGAAGATTCTATAGCTTTTAGGTACATTGAAAGAAACCATATTATCCATTTGGTTATATCACCATCACCTTTCTGTGTCTCTTCAAGTATTTGATAATATTCGGACTTATTTTTTAATATCTGAGGAGAAAGAGAATATAATCTTCTGCCGTTTTTTTCATCTGCGGCCAAAGTCATATCTGTTAAAACTCTGGCAATCCTTCCATTACCATCATCAAAGGGATGAATTGTTAAAAAATACAAATGTGATACAGCAGCTTTAATAATTCCATCTAAACTTTTTTCATTATTCCACCATAAAATAAAATTGTTCATTAACCCGGGAACAGATTCTGATTCGGGGGCTTTGAAATGGACTACAGAATTTCCAATTATGCCTGACACTACTTCCATAGGTTCAGATCCGGTTCTATAATTACCAGAATTAATTTTATTCATTCCGGAATATCCAGTTGGAAATAACGCAGCGTGCCAGCTATAAATCCTTTCATTTGTTAACTGGTCAGAGTAATTATGTGTAGCATCTAAAAGGATTTCAACAAGGCCGTCTGTTTTCACGGAATTTACAGGAAGTCCTCCACTTGGTAATCCTAGTTGTTTAGCTATTGATGATCGAACAGAATTAGCATCTAAATTCTCTCCTTCAATAACTGATGTTGTTACAGCTTCTAATGCAATAAACTC
>JAFGYD010000201.1 GCA_016936295.1 Spirochaetales bacterium
ACAATATCAGCATTAGATTTTTCAATTTGATTGCATAAAGAATCTAACCCATAATGTGAAATATTGTTAAAATCAGATTTAGATTCGCCTGTAAGAACAACCGTTTCACATTTATATTTTTTTGCCAAATCGGATAGTTTTTTAGCATTTTTATGAGCTGAAATACCTACTATTTGTAATTTATCAGAATATTCATCAATTACTTTTAAGGCACTAATGCCAATTGATCCTGTAACTCCTAAAATAAAAACTTTTTTCATTAAAATCCTTTTTCTGAATAAACCTTAACTATGTAATAGAAGAAAGGTGCTGCTAAAAGTAGTGAGTCTATAGAGTCTAAAAGCCCACCTCTACCCATAATAATATTCCCTGAATCCTTAACATTACATGATCTTTTTATAGCGGATTCAACTAAATCACCAGTTATTGTTACTAGTGAAATTAATGAAGATAAAATTATATAGGAAATTATTGGCATAGGTTTTAATTCAGGAATTAGATATTTAGCTAGGCCCATAAAAACAAATGTTCCCACAGTTCCACCTAGAAATCCCATTACACTTTTATTTTTACTAACTTTAACTACACCACGATTATTTTTACCAAATAAAACACCAAAAAGCCATGCTGCTGAATCATTTAGAAAAACAATTAAAATAAAGAAGCAAATAATTAAACTTGCATTTTCAAACTCAGAAAATCTAACAATATAAGAAATAAAATATCCAGGATAGATAATGAGGAATAATGAAGTTGCAGAAAATGTTACATTATTTGAAAAATCATTATCACTTTTTTTAGTAGAAATTGCTATAAGTAATATAAGTAAAATCAAAGAAGTTAATACAATGGAAAAAATATCGGAATTTAAATTAAATCGAACTATTAAGTATGAGGTAATAGGTAAGGGTAGTGATAAAAACGGAATAACCTTTGAATTTAATTTAATTCCTTTATGGGATAACATATTTATTAATTCTTTTGAGGATATATAACTAGCAATTACTGTTATAATATTGAAAAAAATATGCTTTTGTTGAGGAAGGAAAAATATTGCTGCAGCAATTAATGGAATTGCTATAACAAAAAGTAAAACTCTCTGAATAATATTATTATTATTTATCATGTAAACCACCAAATCTTCTATTTCTGTTTTTATAGGCTTCAATTGCCATATCAAGATCATCTGTAGAGAAATCTGGCCATAACACATTTGAATAGTAAAATTCAGAATATGCACATTGCCATAGAAGAAAATTACTAAGTCTTTCTTCGCCACTACTTCTGATCATAAGATCAACATCCGGTATTTGTGGATTATCAAGATGATCTTTTATATCACTTTCTGTTATAAAATCAAATTTATCATTTTTAATTATTTTGTTTACAGCACGGACTATTTCATCCCTTCCACCATAATTTATTAATAAGTTAACAGTTAACCCTTGATACATAGAAGTATCACTGACAACTGAAAGAATTTCATCTTTTACATCAGATGGAAGCCCATCTAAATTTCCACTATGAACAACTCTTATTTGATTTTCCCTATAAAAATTATATTCTTTCTTTAGGTGTTTTTTAATTAATAACATAAGAAAAGAGACTTCTTCTTGTGTCCTTTTCCAGTTTTCTGTAGAAAAAGCATAAAGAGAAACATATTTAATTCCTATATCAGATGAGTATTTAATTATTTTTTTAGCAGTTTCTAAACCTTCCTGATGACCTTTTGTTCTTATTAGTCCTCTTTTCTTCGCCCATCGACCGTTTCCATCCATAATAAAACCTATATGATTAGGAATTGATATTTCTTCTTGCATTAAACTTCCATTATCTCTTTTTCTTTGTCTTTATAAACAGCATCAACATCTTTAGTATATTTATCTGTTAATTCTTGAATTTCAGTTTGTGCTGATTTAATAACATCTTCGGGGAAATCCCCTTTTTTAATTAAATCATTGGAGTCTCTTCGTATATTTCTAATAGCTACTTTCGCATTTTCCGCTAAACCTTTAGCTTGCTTACTTAGATCCTTTCTTCTTTGCTCTGTTAATGGTGGTATGTTAATTCTTATAACTTTTCCATCGTTACCTGGAGTTAATCCTAGATCCGATGCAAATATTGCTTTCTCAATATCAGCTAATGAGTTTTTATCAAATGGTTGAATAACAATAAGTCTTGCCTCTGGTATACTAATTGTAGCTAATTGATTAAGTGGTGTAGGTGAACCATAATATTCAACTCTTATTTTATCAAAAATAGCTGCTGATGCTCTTCCTGTTCTAATAGAATTAAATTCATTTTGAAGTGCAACTATACTTTTTTTCATTTTAGATTCAGCATTGGATTTAATTGTTTCCATTTTTATTTCCTTATAATTTAAAACAGGCTATCTTTATTGATAGCCTGATTGGATTATTATTTTCCTACAGCAGTAAATGCGTAGTCAATTAATTCAACTGTTTTTCCAGTTTCTTTCGCAACTTCTTTAGCTGCTTCTGCAACAGAAATTTTATCATTTTTAACAAATTTTTGATCTACAAAACAAATTTGTGCTAAATGTTTACTTACTTTTCCTTTAACTATACCAGCAACGATGTTTTCTGGTTTACCTAAATTTGAAGTTTGTGCTGTAAAAATTTCTTCTTGTTCTTTTAGGTATTCAGGATCAACCTGTGAACTATTAAAAAACATTGGTTGGAATGCTGCAGCATGTAATGCACAGTCAAAAGCAAATGCTTTAATAGTTTCATTTGTAGGATCGTTAGTTTTAACTTTTGTTAAAACTGCAACTAACCCACTATGAACATAATCTACAACTAATTCACCTTCGTTAATATCTAAAACTTTAACTGTTTTTAAAACCATGTTTTCTTTTAAAATTGCAATAAATGGTTTTAATAATTCTTGTAATTCAACATTAGGTTCTGTAAAACCATTCTCTAAAATTGAATTTAAAACTGTTTCTCCAGCTTCTTTGAATTTCTCATTTTTTGCAACAAAGTCAGTTTCACATGTAATTTGAATTAAAACAGCTTTTTTATCAGTTACTCTTGTAAAAACTCCACCTTCGTTTGTAGCTCGATCACTTCTATTTGCAGCGTTTGCTAAACCTTGTTCTTTTAAATGTTTTTCAGCTGCTTTAAAATCACCATCTGTTGCCATTAGTGCTTTTTTACAATCTAGCATACCTGCTCCGGTAGCTTCTCTTAATTTTTTTACGTCTTGTGGTGATACTGCCATTACTCTTTATCTCCTGCTTCTGGTTCAAATGTAGTGTCTAGTTCATCATCTTGAAGTGTTTCAATAACTTTTAATCCTGTTTCATTATCAGCTTCGATTACAGCATTTGCTACAACAGAAGTAAATAAACTAATTGCTCTGATTGCATCATCATTTCCAGGAATAGGATAATCAATACCTTCAGGGCTACAGTTTGTATCTACAACAGCTACAATTGGAATATTTAATTTTCTTGCTTCCGCTACTGCGATAGCTTCTTTTTTAGTGTCTACAACAAAAAGAATTCCTGGAAGATCTTTCATCTCTTTAATACCACCAAGAGTTTTTTCTAATTTAGTTTGTTCTTTAACTAATTTAGAAACTTCTTTTTTTGTTAAATGTTCAAATGTACCGTCAACTTCCATTTTCTCAATTTTCTTAAGTCTGTGAAGTGATTTTTTAATAGTAGTAAAGTTTGTTAACATACCACCTGGCCATCTGTTATTTACATAATACATTTCACATCTTTCAGCTTCTGATTTGATTGCACCTTGTGCTTGTTTTTTAGTACCTACAAAAAGAACTGTTTTTCCTTCTAAAGTTACTTTTCTAACTGCATCATACGCATCTTTGATCGCTACAATTGTTTTTTGTAAATCGATAATATGTATACCATTACGAGATGTAAAGATATACTTTTTCATTTTTGGTTCCCATCTTTTAGTCTGATGTCCAAAGTGAACACCTGATTCAAGAAGGTTTTTCATTGTTACTACTGCCATTACGGCCTCCTTTGCTTTAAAAGCCCCTTCGCTTTATTCTCAGTAAATAATTACCGGATTAATAAAAATTTAATGATACAAACATGCCATAAATGCGACTTAATGGCAACCCCATAACAGAGCTGAATGAACCATTTATTGAATCAATTAATATTTCTCCTCTATTTTGTATTTGATAGGATCCTGCAGCATCTATCCACTCGTTGAAATTAAGATAATTATCTATTTCTTTATCTGAAAGTTTTTTAAAAATAACTGCAGTTTTATCAATTTCAGTAACAGTTATGTCTAACTTTTTTGAATAAATTGAGACTCCAGTTAAAACTATGTGCTTATTGCCGGATAATGCCTTTAACATTTTAAAAGCGTCTTCTCTATTAACAGGTTTACCAAGAATGCAATTCTCAAATTCTATAAATGTATCAGCTGTTAAAATCCATTTATCATGAGGGTAATTTTTTTTAATATAATTTAATTTATCAATTGATATTTTTTTTGAATTCTCTTCAATACTCAATAAAGGATCAATTTCTTCATTTATATTTGGATGACGAATAATATAGTTAATTCCTAACCGGTCTAATATTTCAGCTCTTCTAGGGGATGCAGAACCTAATGTTATTGTTTCCATATAAAACCTATATTATTCTTTAAAATCCAACCATATCTATTTTCTTTATCTGTAATAAATAGAAAGTCTCCATGTTCCTCTTCAACTCTAGCAATAGATCCTTCTTCTAATTTAAATGATGAATCGCTGCCAGGGTAGGGTGATATATATACTTCACTTCCATTTATTGCAATAATATCGTTTTTATGACTATTTATATTAATTAATAAACTAAGGAATAATAAAAAAAATCCTAAGGGTATTATTGAGAAATAGATGTTTTTCTTTAGTAGAGATAAAATAAATATTGATATGGAAAATATTAGTAATGATATAATTGTAATAAAAAATAGATGATTATAACTTAGGGGTATAAAATATTTGTACTGATTTTTTATATTCAATTTATCTTCAATATTTTCAATCTCTTTTGTTATTGATTTATCTCCTGGAGAGATAATTCTTGCTTTATATAAATTTAATAAAGCTTTTCCATCTTCTCCAATAATAATGTACAAATTAGCTAAATTAAATAATGTATTTAAATCTTCACCATTTTCTTTGATATCATTTAAATATGAAATTTCAGCTTTTTCGTAATCTTTATTAATAAATTCTAAATTTCCATCCTGAAATGAATTTCCAAAAATATTAAATGATATAATTATACATATGATTAAAAAATTTTCTTTATTCACTTTAATTCCTCTTCTATTCCCTTAATTAGATCATAATAATCATTTGAATTAATCGTTTTTTTACAGTATTTTACTTCATCTAATGTTGTAAAAATATTTTTATAAACAGGATTATCTAGGTCAAAAGTTGTTATTGATTCTTTAGAACATTCCATATTTTTTGAAACATTATCAATAATCAACTCTTTGTAGAGATACAATGCATCCAGGTATTTTTCTTCATGTTCTAATTTATTAATATTGCTTTTTAATAATTTATTTTTTGTATTATTTTGTTTCACAAATTTTCTTTTGAATACTCTATTTATGTATATAACAAGTGTTAAAAACAGGAATAATAGTGATAAACAGATAGATATAATTAAAACAAAAGAGTCTTTAAAACTATTTATTAATAGGGGATTGCCACTTTTTTTATGTCTTACAATCTCTTTAGCTTCTATGAACTTATTTTGAGCTTCAGATACTACAATATCTTCTGTACTTATATTGCCTGTTACAGTAATTTTTAATGCTTCTGTTTCAAGTATTTCAAATTTTTCAGTAATTGGATTAAAATAGGTCATAGAAAAAATTGGAATTTGGTTTATTGAATTGTTTTTTGGGGATAAAATTTGTTGGAATTGTTTAACACCACGGTAATTTGAACCATTAGTCCCAGTGTAGGTTGATGATTCAGGGTACAATTTCCAATCTTTTAAATATAAATCCTGCATTACAGGAATACCGATTCGTTGAAAATTTCCACTTCCATAAAGATCAATTGTTAATGTAATTGGATCTCCCACATTAATTTCATTATTACTTAAAGAACAATTTAAATTAAATTCACCTACAGCTCCTGTAAAATTTGCAGGTTTATCAGCTAAAGGGATAGGTAAAATATTAATTTTTTGGGCTTTTGAAGTCGTATTTATTGATTTTTTTTCAGAGTTTGAAAAAAAAGAGTTACTACCATTACTTATTATAATATAACTATCAATTGCTAATTGAAGATCTAATTCTCCAGATTTTAAAGGTGTGAGAAAACTATTCCAATTTAATTCAACCCATTTTTGACCATTAATAATTCTTTCTGGTTTATTAGATGATTCTCGCTCTCCAGTGTCTAAAATAAATGATCCCGTTTTTATATATGGGGCTCTATCTATTCCTGGTTGATTTGTTAAATTAAAATATGCAGTAACTGTTACTGGGATTGCTTCACCTATATATAAATTTCTTTGGGGAAGATCTATATACAATTTAACGTAATCTGTTTCAAAATCTAATGACATATTATGTTTAGTAATATTATCATCCTTTAATGGTGTTACATAAATTACTTTTTCTTCTGTTTCTATTTTATTATTATTAGAGTCGATTATATAAAAAACAGGTAACTTTAATGTCCCTTCCTTTTTGGGAGTAACCTTATAAGTAAGGCTATAACTTTTTGTTGAGACTCCATTAACTGAATTAAAGTAGGTATTTTTACCAATTTGAATTATATCAACATCAGTTGGGGTATAATATTCAAAACTTTTTATATTACCTGATGCTGTTACAGTAAATGTTGTCCATTCTCCCATATTAATATAAGAGTTCTCGACTTCCATTTTTATTTCTTGGGAGTAACATACGTAAATGTTTAATAACAGTGAAAGAATTAATATTTTTTTCATGTTTTACCATTCTCCTGAGTAGGTATTATTGGGGTTTGTTAATAGATATTTAAAATTTATATCTTCACTTTCAAGTGATTTTAAAAGTGCTTCAGCGTCTTTTTCACTCATCTCACCATTTTGTTGTTGTTGATCCTGTTGTTGTTGATCTTGCTGCTGTTGATCTTGCTGCTGTTGATCTTGCTGCTGTTGATCTTGCTGCTGTTGATCTTGCTGCTGTTGATCTTGCTGTTGTTGATCTTGCTGTTGTTGATCTTGCTGTTGTTGATCTTGCTGTTGTTGATCTTGCTGTTGTTGAT
>JAFGYD010000202.1 GCA_016936295.1 Spirochaetales bacterium
CAGGATTTTACTGCTAGGGGTGGTTCTTTAGGGGAACAACATGCTGCGAAAATTGTAAAAGTTCAGGATTTAGCAATGAAGTGCGGTGTTCCTATTATTGGATTAAATGATTCTGGTGGTGCTAGAGTTGAAGAGGGAATAGATGCACTTAAGGGTTATGGAGATATCTTCTTTAGAAATTCAAGAGCCTCAGGGGTTATACCTCAAATTTCCTGTATTATGGGGCCTTGTGCTGGTGGAGCCGTTTATTCACCTGCAATGACAGATTTTATATTTATGGTTAAAAAAAGTAGTTACATGTTTATTACAGGTCCAAGTGTTATCGAATCTGTTACAGGGGAGAAAACAACATTTGAAGAGTTAGGTGGAGCTGTTGTTCATAATGCTAAATCAGGGGTTGCACATTTTGCATGTGATAGTGATGAGCACGCTATAGAAAGTATTAGAGAACTAGTTTCATTTTTACCAAATAATAATATGGAAGAACCGTTAGTGTTACATCCTACAGATGACCCATATAGAGATTGTCCTGAATTAAATACAATAATCCCAGATGATGCAAAAGCTCCTTATGATATGAAAGGTGTTATTGAGAGCGTTTTAGATGATGGTTATTTTTTTGAAGTACAAGAGCTTTTTGCTGAAAATGCAATTGTTGGATATGGGCGATTAGATGGAAAAGTTATTGGTGTTGTAGCAAATCAACCTATGTATTTAGCTGGGTGTTTAGATATAGATGCATCGGACAAAATGACAAGATTTATAAGAACATGTGATGCATATAATATTCCATTGGTAACATTTGTGGATGTTCCAGGGTTCCTACCAGGTGTTAATCAGGAACATAATGGAATTATTAGACATGGTGCAAAAATGTTATGGGCTTACTCCGAAGCAACTGTACCAAAATTGACAGTAGTTACAAGAAAAAATTATGGAGGATCATATATCGCAATGAGTTCTGCTCATTTAGGTGCTGATATGATTTTTGCATGGCCATCATCTGAAATAGCGGTAATGGGAGCTAAGGGTGCTGTTGGTATTATTGGTTCTTATAGAAAAGCAATTTCCGAGGCAGATGAAAATGACAAACAAGCAGTTATAGATGCGAAGATAGCAGAATATGAAGCTGCTTTTAATACCCCGTATATCGCAGCGGAAAGAGGATATATTGACGCTATAATAGATCCTTCTGAAACAAGAAAAAGATTAGTTGATGCTCTTAATATTTTAAAAACTAAAAGAGAAGCATTGCCTCCTAAAAAACACGGTAATATACCATTATAGGATTTTTTATGGACGATAGAGCAAAAAAAAAGAAAGCTGCAATAATGGCTGTTATGGCATTTATTGAAGAAGAAGAAAGAAAAGGCAGAACTGTTGATAATTGGACTATTTCTGGGCGGCAGATGATTATGAAAAACAGATATATAGCCCAAACTAAAATTTTTAAATAATAGGAGTAGATTATGAATTTCGATAAACATGGCGTTTTAAATATGACACAGATGAATTATGCTGGAGATAGACCTAAGGCAGCTAATCCTGTAAAGGTTCAGGATGTTTCATTTAGAGATGGGCATCAATCAATTTTTGCTACGCGAGGAAGAACAGAGGATATGATTCCTGTTGCAGAAATGATGGATGATATAGGGTTTCACTCCTTAGAAATGTGGGGTGGAGCTACATTTGATGTAATGCATCGGTTTTTAAATGAAGATCCATGGCAGCGAATTAAGACATTAAGACAACATGCACCAAAAACTCCTTTTTCTATGTTATTAAGAGGTCAAAATCTGGTAGGGTATAGGAATTATCCCGATGATGTAGTAGAGACTTTTATAAATAGAGCATCTGATAATGGAATTGATATTTTTAGAATGTTTGATGCTCTTCATGATTTTAGAAATTTCGAAACTGCGGCTAAGGCAATTAAAGCTAATGGTAAACACTTTCAGGGTACATTATGTTATACACTAACTGAATTGAGATTAGGTGGTGATGTTTATAATCTTGAATTTTTCCTAAAAAAAGCAAAAGAATTAGTTGAAATGGGTGCAGACTCTATATGTATTAAAGATATGGCCGGTCTGTTAGCTCCATACGATGCATATAACCTTATAAAAGCTTTAAAAGAACAATCGGATACACCAATTCACTTACATTCACATTTTACTTCCGGTATGGCTGATTTAACACTCTTGAAAGCAGTTGAAGCTGGAGTTGATATTATTGATACTTGTATGGCTCCATATGCCTATAGGACTTCTCATCCTGCAATAGAACCATTAGTTGTTACATTAATGGGAACGGATAGAGATACTGGTTTTGATATTAAAAAACTAGCTGAAATTAGTAAGGAAATGGAGAAATACACACCTAAATATATGCACTTGATGGATAACACCAAACTTGCTATTACTGATACAGATGTAATACTTCATCAGACTCCTGGTGGAATGTTATCCAATCTTGTTAACCAATTAAAGCAAATGGGTGCTATTGATAAACTTGATCAGGTATTTGAAACACTTCCAAAAGTTAGAAAGAAATTAGGACAGATCCCCCTTGTAACACCTACATCCCAAATTGTAGGAACACAAACTGTTAATAATGTTCTCTTTGATAAAGATGGAGAAGAATTTACTCAAATAACAGAGCAAGTAAAAGACTTATGTTATGGTTTATATGGTAAAACAGAATTGCCAATAGATCCCGAAGTTCAAAAGAAAGCATTAAAGGGTTATCCAAGAGGAGAAGAGCCAATTACTTGTAGACCTGCTGATATTTTAGAGCCAGAAATGCCAACAGTAAAAGAAGCATTTGCTGAAGTGGCCAAGGATTTGGACGATGAAGTATTATGTGCCTTATATCCTATAACCGGAAAAAGATTTCTAAAATGGAAGCATGGTTATGAGGAAGCACCTGATGATGTTAAACCAAGAACTATGGAGCAGGTTGAATACGAGAGGGAACTTATAGCTAAAGCTGTTAGTGGAGAGCTTACAGAAAAAGGAAATGCTGAGGTTCC
>JAFGYD010000203.1 GCA_016936295.1 Spirochaetales bacterium
AGTAGTGATAGTAAGATTACAGACATGATTCTAGACTTGGATAGTTTCGCTTATGCGGGTTTTGGTTCTCTTGAAGAGATAGGTAATGCCCTTAAAATATTTAAGGATAGTGGTAAGCAAATATATACTTTTTCATCGTTTTATAATAGAGAAAGTTACTATTTAGCATCATTTGCAAATAATATAACAATTGATCCTTTAGGGGAGTTAAATATTAATGGGATTTCATCCTATAGAAACTATTGGAAGGATTTTATTGATAAATTTAATATAGATGTTTCAATTTTTAGAGCTGGTGAGTTTAAATCCTATGTTGAACCATATCTAAATAACTCGATGTCTACAGGTGTAAAAGAACAAAACCTGGTTTGGATGAATTCTTTATGGAATAACTATATTTCAGATATTAAAAAAAATATTAATATTAACCCTTTAACATTTAATGAATATTTTAATTCCAGAGAAAAATTACTTAAGAGATATAGTGGAGATAGTGCTTTAATGGCACAGGAAACTGGTTTTGTTCATAATATTGAGAGCCGTGAAGTTTTCTTTAGCAGGTTCCTTGATGTTCAGGACTTTATTTCATATAACCAAAAAAATATTAGTTTACTAGCAAAGGACGGAATCGCTGTTGTTACTATTGAAGGTGTTATTACTTATTCTGATAACTCACCGGGGAATGTTAGTGCAGTTGACGTTGTAACTCTTTTAGATTCTATTAACCCAAAAGACTATAACGGATTAATTGTAAGAATTAATAGTGGTGGTGGTGGTGTTTTTGCATCGGAAATTATTAGAAGGAAAATTACTGAATTTAAAGATATAATTCCGGTTGTTATCTCTATGGGTGACGTTTGTGCTTCTGGTGGATATTGGATAGCATCTGCAGGGGATTATATTTTTGCTGATAGTAATACTATCACTGGCTCTATTGGTGTTTTTGGCTTAGTCTACGGTCTATCAAAGGCCATTGATGAAACATTTGAAATTCATTCCGATGGTGTCTCTACATCAAAATATAGCCAAAACAATCTATTCTCAAAGAACTTAACGGAAGAGGAGAAAGAGATCTTTCAATTAAGTGTGGAAAATATTTATAATAAATTTATTGATATTGTTTCCAAAAGTAGGGGAATGGATCCGTCTAATGTTCGAACTATTGCAGAAGGAAAGGTTTGGTCTGGAAAGAATGCCCTTGAAATTGGATTAATTGATTCAATTGGAGGAATTACTGATGCTGCAAATTATATAGGTGGTAATTTGTTGTATATTGATGGTGAAAAATCTTTGATCGATTCTCTTGTTGATGATTTTTCTAATTTAATTAAATTTAATGGTTTTAAAAATAGTAAAGCATTTATGGAGATAGATACTTTTAGTGCCATAGATGACCCTAAAAATATCTATGCTCTTTGGTTTTAATTATTAAGTTGAGATTTTGGGTCTAAATTGTTCTTTTCTATATCTTTAAAATAATTTACAGTCCCTACTTTCATTTCTACTGTTGCTGAATCATCACATACAATTATACCGTTTCGGTGTAGTTGTAGTGCTGACACAGTCCACATATGATTTACACCTTCTTCTATAACTTTATGTAGTGCTAGTGCTTTATTATGACCAGTAGCAAGAATAACCACTGTTTTTGCAGACATTACTGTTTTAACTCCTACTGTTAGAGCTGTTTTTGGAACTTGTGTAATATCGTTGTTAAAAAATCTACTATTAGCAATAATTGTGTCTTGAGTTAAGGTTTTAATTCTAGTTAAAGACTCTAACGAAGAACCAGGTTCGTTAAATGCAATGTGTCCATCTGGTCCTATACCACCCATAAATAGATCTATTCCACCAACTTTAGCAATTCGCTCCTCATAGTCTTGGCACTCTTTCGCAGGATCTGAAGCATTCCCATTAAGAATATTTACATTTTCCTTTTTTATATCTATGTGGTTAAAGAAGTTTTGCCACATAAAAGTGTAGTAACTTTGCGGATGATTCTGAGGCAATCCAACGTATTCATCCATATTAAATGTTACAACATTTTTAAAACTTACAATACCATCTTTATGTAGTTGTATTAACTCTTTGTAAACTCCTAAAGGTGTTGATCCTGTAGGTAAACCTAAAACGTATGGTTTTTCTGGTGTTGGTGCTGCATCATTAATTTTTTTTACTATAAATGCTGCTGTCCATTTTGAAACTTTGCTGTAGTCATTTTGAATAATTACTCTCATTATACATCCTTTATCTTATTATATAGTATAAATAACATGCTATTATTCTAAAGTAAATAGAGTTTGTTTGGTTTATCAAATATTCTTGATTTTTTTTTAGTAAAACCTATACTTAATTATAGGGTACTGAGGATTCAAATGAAATTAAAATTTTTTATGGTATTATTAATCTCTTTTTTGCTAGGTTGTCAAAAGCAAAACATTAGTGGTGAGAAAGAAAACATTGTCCTGAATTTTAAAAGCTGGAGGGTCGAGGATAGTAGTAGAATGGACTATATTAATTCCTTTTTCACTAAAAAATATCCTTATATAAGTATTAAATACAATCCTGTAAAATCTGTTGATTATGATGAATCTCTTGACAATGAGATTAAAATGGGTCTCTCATCTGATATAGTTTTGCTAAGATCCTACGATAAGGGGTATAGGATCTATAATAAGGGTGTTCTGTTAGAATTAAATAAAGATATTGTAAAATTAAAGGAGTATCCTCAAACTGCTAAAAATGCATGGACAACCCAGAGTGGGATTCAATACGGGCTTCCAATAGCAGGAGTTCTACATGGAATATATTTTAGGAAATCAGTTTTTGAACAATATAATTTAGAACCGCCTAAAACATGGGATGAATTTATAGATCTTTGTGAATTCTTATATAAAAAAGGAATAACTCCTATAAGCCAGGGAACTGTAAGTGAATGGACTCTTTATGAAGTTTTATTCTCTGGTTTAGGTCCAAATTTTTACGGAGGAGAGGAGACAAGGCAGGAACTTTTAAAAAAAGAGATAAGAATTACAGATAAAAAATTTGTTAAAACACTAAACACTCTCGTGGAGTTAAAAAAATATTTTCCCTTAAATAATAAGGACTTAGACTACAATGGGATGTTGGAAAATTTTAAAAACAAAGATAGTGCAATGTTTATTGGAGGTTCTTGGGAAATAAGTATTTTTAAGGAAATGGGCGTTTTTGATGATATTGGGTACTTTGCTCCTCCTGTAGAGAATTTAGGAGATAATTTACAGTATAACTTTCACGTAGATATGGGTGTCGGAATTAATAAAAATAGTGAAAATCTGGAAGAGGCTTTATTGTATGTAAATTGGATGGCGACAGATGAGTTTGCTCAACTTTTTATGAATGAACTTCCAGGATTCTTCTCTTTTACTCCAGGGATTTATTCATTAGATAATGAATTATCAAAAAAAATGTACAGTTATCTCCACGGGTCTGATAAAACTGTAAGAACACTATGGGAGGGATTTTCAGCACAAGAACCTTCTGGTAATAGTTTAATGTCTACAGCTTTAAAGAAATTGTATAATAATGAGGTTTCAGTTTTAGAAGCTTTGGATTATGTAAATAGTGGTCTTTCCTGGTACTATTAATTACTTTTTCCTTATGATAGAGTCTATATTATTGGGAATCAAATTGTTATTGGCTAACTCTTTTATAAATCTCATACCATCGGTGTAATATCCAGCTGTTTCTTTTATATTAGGCAATTTTGTTTTCCAGTAAGAGTTAAAAGATATCATTGCAATTTCCCGCATATATTTGGAGAACATTGAAGCTAATGCTACCTCAAAATATGTTGAGTCAGCTTTTGCACTAAAGGATATTTGGGTATTATCTACATAATAATTTGAACAACAATCCTCTTCGGATTTTATTTTTACATTTATTTGTAATGTATCATCCAGGTATTCTTTGTAAAACTTCCTACCTCCCTGCTTATCAATAACAATGTTTCCGCTATATATAAAGGCATTTCGTAATAATGGATCTAGTATTTTTTGGCATACAATACTTTTGTTGTCCCATATATCAATTAATTGATTAAATGATTGAGCTGATATAGCGGTTCTTTTTATATCAATAATTTTAACATCTTTCTGGTGAAAAAAAGTTGCAATCCTATCTCTACTTTCCAGTATCTCATTTGGATTATTGCAAATAGGAAGTTTTACAGGAAATTCTTTATACCAACTACTATTTAATGATGGAGTAAATTCCAGAGAGTTCTTTGGGATATTATTGGTATATAGGGAATAGAATGCCAAAACATTTTTTTCTAAACGTTGTAATCCATACTTTCCTTGGTAGACTTTTTTACTATCATCGACATAGAAAATTTTTTTTTGTGCTATTTCCATTTCCTCTTTTAATGAGATATTTGATTTAAATGATATCGAGGTTGCGCAATATGGGCCAAGTATTGGACCTAACCCTGCTTCATCAATTCCAGAATAGACTTTCATTATCATTCCTAGCCTTAGAAATTATTTTTTTAAGTGTTGAAATATTTTGTTCAACCCTCAACTTATCCCCGACAGTATAAGCGTTATATAAATTTCTAATTACCCTTGTATAATAAAATGCATTAATGGTTAATGCTGCATTAATTATTGCTGGCATCTCCTTCTCCATTCCTTTATTATCTTTTGCCGATATTAGTATATCTATAACTTCGAGTTGTTTTTCTATCTGGTTAATTGCAGAGGTAAAGAGGGTGTCCGTTTCTATTTTAGATATCCCATAATCTGCTCTAAGTGAAGCTGTTGTTGGGAATATTTCTGGTTTGAATTTTTCAAAATTATCAAGTTTGTTGAAAAGTTGATTTTTTCTTATTGGTTTTACAAGAACATCATCCATACCCGACTCGAAACAGTGTCTTATGTCAAGATCAAGAGAACTTGCTGTTAATCCTATAATTAGGGTATCTAGCCCTTTTTTTGATGCTCGTATTAGCTCCGTAGCCTCCCACCCATCCATTATAGGCATTTTTATATCCATTAGTATTACATCTATATTTTCCCTGTTAAAAATTGATAACGCTTCATCCCCAGTTGTTGCCACAAAGACATCGCATCCCATTTTGTCTAGATGAAGTTTTACAATATTTAGGTTTGGAATATAGTCTTCTACTACCAACACAGCAAGGCTTTTACTTATAATAGAGTCGTCGGGGATATTACTTATTTTATTGGGTTCTTTTTTATTTGAAATACCACATTGAAAATCGAAACTTATAAAAACACCAGTATCAGTTAGTTCTTCTCTATATTTTATATTGTATAATTTTACATATTTTGTAAAAACATCCTTTGCTTGGCCTATATTATCTATAATTTGTATTTCATCTTTTTTTAGGTTTATTGCGTTAAAACTAACTACTAAATTCATGAATTTATCGGTAATACCCTTATTGGATATATTAAACTCTATCTCC
>JAFGYD010000204.1 GCA_016936295.1 Spirochaetales bacterium
ATTAAATACTCTTTAAAAATTGGCTCCCATGGTTTAGTAGAAATGGGTATTGGAGATTGGAACGATGCACTTTCAGGTCTTGGTCTTAAAGGTGGAAGTGTTTGGTTAAATCAATTTGCATACTATGCTTTAAGTAAAATGGAAATTTTAGATAAACTTACTACAGAAAAACACAACCTTAATATTTTAGAATTAAAAGATAGACTGTACGATGGCGTTATAAATTACTGGACTGGTGAGTGGTTTGGAAGAGGAATAACAGAAGGTGGACAAAAAATAGGTATGGAAGATAGAATTTTCCTACTTCCACAAGCATGGTTTACTATTTCTGGAATGGGAGAGAGAGACCCTAAAAAAGCAGAAATTGCTATGGAGAACATGGTAAAAAGACTTTCAACTCCTAATGGTTTAATGATTTGCGATCCAGGATGGGACGAACCAGATAGTTCTGTTGGAAACCTGTCAGCTCTGGCACCAGGTCTTGCCGAAAATTTTGCTGTGTATAATCATGCTTCTCTATATGGTGTTTATGCCCTACTTCAAGCAGGTAAAAACAGTGATGGGATGGAGTTTTTAAAAAGAGCACTCCCAATGTATAAAGATTACACCAAAACTAGAAGTGAGCCGTTTGTATTAGTAAATTACTATAACGGAGGATACTACCCGGATAAAGCTGGAAATGGTGGAATTCCTTGGTTAACAGGAACAGTTTGCTGGTTAGCACTTAGTCTATTTGACTATATTATCCCCAATAGTTTGAATATTAAGAATTAGGTTTTAGGAGTAGTATGAAAATCTTTATTAGTCATGTAGGTTATTCTATATCAACAAATAAAAAGGCTGTACTCAGGGAGAGTAAAACTTTTTCTGGAACTAAATTTACAATAAAATGTAGAGAAAGCAATGAAATAAAATTCAGTGGAAATATAGTTCCTGCAGGCAGTGTTGATAACTGGAAAGATTGGTATTTCTACTCTATGGATTTTTCTGATTTCAATGAAGAGGGAAGATTTTATATAGATATAGATGGGTACAGATCAGAGAATTTTGATATAGTTCCCACTATATTTGATAAAAACCTTCACCATGAAATTATATGTTATTTTAGGGCTAACAGATCCTCTAGTAAATGGGATAGACACGATCAAAATGCATCATTTGTTGGAGATAGAAAAGATAAAGTAGATGTTCGAGGGGGTTGGTACGATGCTTCGGGTGATTATAGTAAGTATTTCAGTCATCTAAACTATGCCAACTTTATGAATCCACAACAAATTCCCGGTTCTGTATGGCATATGCTTAAATTTAGAGAAAATATCATAAAAAGAGAGCATCCTACTGCGAAATTTATACAGAGAATTGAAGAAGAAGCAACTTTTGGTGCTGATTTTTTAGTTAGAATGTTCGATAAAAATGGTTACTTCTATACGACTCTATTTGATAAGTGGAGCAAAGATCCAAATCAAAGAGAGATATGTTCTTATGAAACTATGGCTGGAAATAAATATGATAATTACCAGGCTGGTTTCAGACAGGGAGCAGGTCTTGCCATTGCTTCTTTAGCAAAAGCATCAACAACAAATGATCAGTATAGTGAATTTGGATCTAAAAAATATTTAGAAATTGCTATCAATGCTTATGATCATTTAGAAATGAATAACACAAAATATTTAGATAATGGCAAAGAGAATATTATTGATGATTATTGCTCATTAATTGCACTAGTTGAGCTATTTAAAGCGACTAATAATGTAGCTTATAAAATTAAGGCAGATAAAAGAGCTAGAAAACTAATAAACAGACAAACCTCGGATAATGTGATGAGAAATTGGTTTATTGCTGACGATTTGGATAGACCATTTTTCCACGGGGCTGAAGCGGGGTTTCCTGCTTTGTCACTAATTGAATATTTAGAAATAGCAGACAATAAAGATGAAGTTAAGGATATAATAAAAAAATCTCTGGAATATGAACTTGAAGTGACTAATGAAGTTACAAATCCTTTCGGCTATGCAAGACAATATACAAGAGATACAAATAATGTACAAAAAACTTCATTCTTTATTCCTCATAATAATGAAACAGGTTATTGGTGGCAGGGAGAAAATGCCAGAATTGCATCTCTTGCAGCAGCTGCATATATTGGATCTCTTCTTTTTTCAGATGATAAAGAGTTATCTAATAAACTGGTGAAATATGGTAATGATCAAATTCATTGGATTTTTGGTTTAAATCCTTTTGATACATGTATGTATTATGGTAGAGGAAGAAATATACCAGAGTATGATCCAGGTTGGCCTAGTGTTCCAGGAGGGATATGTAATGGTATAACAAGTGGATTTCTGGATGAATCGGATATTGACTTTAGGCCGGAAAGTGCAAATACTGGAAACAATACATGGAGGTGGGGTGAGCAATGGATACCTCATGCTAGTTGGTTTTTATTTGCATCATCCATTATTGAATGAGATATTACGAAAATAACAGAATTTACAACTTTTCAACAAAACTACTCTCTTTTACTGAGAGTAGTGATGGTTTTTACTATATTGAACTTGAAGATACCTATTTTTACCCTGAAGGGGGAGGTCAACCAAGCGATATTGGGTTTATTGATGGTATAAAAGTACTGGATGTAACTAAGAATAATGGAAAGATTCTACACAAACTTGAAGATTTACCAAAATCTGAATTATTAAATTGTTCAATTGATAAAGATTTTAGAGATCACTATATGATTCAACACTCTGGGCAACATCTTGTTTCTGCTGTTTTAAAGCATGAGTTAAACATAGATACAGTAAGTGTTCATTTAGGCCAGACAGAAACAACAATAGAGATTAATAAAGACTCAATATTCCGGAACGAAATAGATTTAATAGAGAATAAAGTAAATGAACTAATATGGGCTGGAAAAAAAATTATATATCATGAAACTGATGATAACGGATTAAAACAATTCAATATTAGAAGAGAATCTAAATATAATGGATATATAAGAATTGTTGAAATAGAAGATTATGACTGTGTTCCATGTGGAGGTATTCATCTCTCAAAAACCAATGAAATATGCATGGTTAAAATTGTTGGATATGAAAAAATCAGAGGAAATATTAGATTGCAAATGATAATAGGTCCGTTAGCGTTTAAAGCATTTCAGGAAAAGTTTTCTATAATAAACAGTTTAAATATCCTACTATCAACCAAAGATAATGAAATAGTAGATTTAGTATCAAAATTACAGAATAATATTAATAACATGAAATTTGATAGAAAGATTTTATTAGATATTGTATCCGGTTATATTGTTACAAAAATAATTAATGATAATCCCGGGTTTTTGGTATTTGAAAACTACCCTAAAGATTTATTCCAGGCTATTTCGACTAACCTCAATTCTAAACAGAACTCTTCTATTTTGCTTATAAATAAAGACACAAGTCTAAACTGGATAATAGTTGACTCTATAAATACAAATTTTAATTTCACTCAATTTAAAACTAGTGTCCTTCCTATAATAGATGGAAAAGGCGGTGGAAAAAATGGATTATGGCAAGGGTCTGGTAATATAGAATATATAGATGAGTTTATAAATTCCTATTTAAAACTATTTTAATATCTTGTTTTCTTAATTAATGCCCTAGCCAAATAATCTCCAGGGTCAATTAATGGTAAATCTTTTTTTAAAAACTCTATAACAAGAGGAAGTTCAGTACAGCCTAATATAATTCCCTCTACTTTCATAGAGCTGAATTCATTTATAACAGAATCAATTTTTTTTGATGCTTTTATATTATGGGGATCATTTTTTAAACCTTCTTTTTTGTTATATATAACTTCGTGTATTAAATTTATTGAGTCCTGAGATGGATAAATTATATTAAATCCGTGTAGTCTGCCATATTCTCCAAATGTATCGGCAATAACCGTACCTTCCGATGCCATAACGCCTATATTACGAATATTTGGGAAGTCATTTCTTATTCCAATAAATGTCTCTTCTATCATATTTATAAATAAAGGTGGATTCTCCATGTATTTTAATCTATATAAAACAGGCTCTAGTATCACTCTACTATGTGCTGTATTGCATGCTATACCAAAATGTGAAACTCCTAATTTCTTTAAATCGGAAATAACTTTAATAATTCCAATTGAAGGATTCTCCCCTCTTCCATATTTAATATATTCTGTTCTATCGCTAACAATAGATGGATAGGATAATAGGGCAACATCAATATGATCCTGATCTTTAAAGACCTCTGAATATTTTATAACTTTATTAAGAATATCTACACCAGCATAGGGACCAAGACCTCCCACTATACCAACCTTACTTTGTCTTAAAAACATTTATGTCACTCCAACTATCAAATCTCTCTAACATTTTATTAAGTGCAATAGTGTTTTCTCCCAGATCTTTAATTTTATTAAATATAGCTCTACTACGCTCTAAATCCTTATTAAGAAAGAGATCTACAGCTTCACTATATAACTCTGAATATTGATCTCTATCAAACTCATCTGTTTTTTCTCTTATCAATTCATAAATTTCCATACCTTGAGTTTTACCTTTTACAGCAACTCTATCTAATTTCCTACATATAAATTTATTAGAAACCTTATTATATGTAGTACTACTTATTATTATTTTAGTTCCGTAATACTTATTAAGCCCCTCTAACCGACTGGAAATATTAACATTATCTCCTATAACAGTATAATTTAATCTATTTTCTGAACCTAAATTACCTACTATCACATCTCCCGTATGTATTCCAATTCTTGTTTCTTCAAAGGGATATGAACTATTTTTCAAATATGTTTGGCATAATAATGCGGAATGACATGCATTATATGCATGATGGATGTCACTTTCTGGAGCACCCCAGAATGCCATTATTGCATCACCAATATACTTATCTATTGTTCCCTGATTTTGTATAATTAAATCGCTTAATGAGCCTAAATAGTTCATTAATTGAGTAATTAAATCTTCTGGTTTTAAAAGTTCAGATGTTGCGGTAAAATCTTTAATATCAGAAAATAGAATTGTTAACTCTTTTTTATCTCCACCGGGAATAGCAACATTTCCAATCTTAATTAACTGTCTAACCACATTGGATGGTATATATTTACTAAAGGAGTATAAGCCTGACTTCATTCTCCCAAAATCTGAATTAATCTGTTTGATTTCACTTATATACACTTTATCCTGATAATTACTGTTAAAAATAAAATTTCTAACTTTTTTGAACTCCAAAGAGAGTTTTTCTAGTGGCTCAATTATTTTTTCAGAAAGAACAATTACTAATAAAAACGAGATAAATATTATTATTATACCTATAATAATAAGTCCTTTTAAATTTTTATTAGATTCTGCAAGTAAATAATCCTCTGGTATTATTATTCCCATAGAGAAGGATAATTGGTCAAAAAGATCAAAAAAAGTATAATACGAAAGATATCTTTTATTATTAAACTCTATAGAGATTATCCTATCCCTTTTAAGACCACTCTTATATGCTTCAAGAATTATAGGATCAGAGACATTATTAATCGAAACAATTTCTGTTAATTTTTCTCCATCTAATGTACGCATTACAATATTTCTATTCTTATCTAATATATATATCTGTCCATACTGGCTTAACTCTAAAGAACTTAAATATATACTCATACTAGAAATATCAAGATCTATACCAATTACACCTTTGAATATACCATCTTTATATACAGGGGTTACATTTGTAATTCCAGGTAAATTATCTGTATTAAAAATATATATATCAGACCAACTGTTCATTGAATTTTCAAGGGCTGTTTTATACCAAATCCGGATTCGAGGATCATAACCATTTTTCTCTATTAATGTTTCTGGATACTCCTTTATATATTTA
>JAFGYD010000205.1 GCA_016936295.1 Spirochaetales bacterium
CCTGGTTCAGTTATAATTCTGGTTTTGTTATTTCTGATAAATGGATACTGGTCTATTAATGAACTAATCTCATTTTTTAAACCATCTATTTTAAATGGTTCATCATTATCACCATAAGGGATTCCAATACCACCACCAACATCAATGGACTCTACTTTAAAATGTTTATTATTAAGATCATTTGCAAGTTTAAAGCAGTTCTCCAAATTACTTAAAAAACCTTTACTATTTTTAATACCGGTTCCTGCAAATATATGTATACCCTGAAGTTTTACATTTTTAAGCATTTTTACTTCTTTAATTACATCGTCTATGGTTTCTGAGTCCATACCAAATTTTTTTGACCCACCACCCAAACTTACAGCTACACCATCAATTTCGAATTCCGGATTAATTCTTAATTCAACATCCATAACCACATTTTTTTTAGAAGATATACTGTTTATTCTTTTTATCTCTCCTAAACTTTCGGCATTGAGTGCATATATTCCCATTTCAATTGCTATTTCCAGATCTTCGTTAGTTTTAGATGGACCACCAAATACTATATTTTTAGGATCAACACCTGCTTTTTTACAGGCATATAACTCTCCGTGGGATGCTACCTCTACACCGGCACCTAAGGATACTAGTTGTTTTATAATTGCTATATTTGAATTTGCTTTCATTGCATAGAAAATATCAACTTCACTTGGCAGATTATCCCTTAGGTATTGGTATCTATCTTTAATAGTTTCTGCATCGTATATAAAAAATGGAGTTCCTGTTTTATCTATAATATTATTTATATTAACACCAGAGACAAATAGCCCTTTACTATTCAATTCAAAATTTTTACTTATATTTTCAACTTTCATACTTACTCCAATTATTTAATAAAGAAGCAATTTTTTCTAAGGCTTCTTTTAATTTATTCATCTCTACAGCAAATGATATTCTAATATAACTGTCCCCCTGGGGTCCAAATGCTATACCCGGGATGGTTAATACATTTTCTTCATCTAAAATTCTTTTAGCAATTAACCTTGAATCTCCAAATTTAGAAATATTTGGAAAGATATAAAAGGATCCCCTGGATTTTGAGACTTCAACCCCGGGAATACTGCTTAAAATGGAATATGCATAATCTCTCTTTTCCTGAAGATCCTCTCTTATCTCTTTTAAAAAGTTATCACTTTCTCCATTCAGGGATGAGATAGCAGCATATTGAGAGATTGATGGAGCACATGTTGCAATGTATTGATTTGCAACAACCATAGGTTTTGTTATACTCTCCAGACTAACAGTCCAGCCTATACGCAAACCTGTTGCTGCAGCTCTTTTTGATATTCCATCTACTATAATGACCCTATCGCTGTAGGTATATGCCGAAGCTGGCTCTAGCCCATCGAAATAGAGTTCGCTATAAATTTCATCGGAAATTATATAAAAATCGTATTTTTGTGCTAAATCACAGAGATTTTGCAAATCTTTGATTGAGATAATTTCACCTGTAGGATTACAAGGTGAATTAATAATTATAAATTTGGTTTTATCTGTTATCTTTGTCTCTACATTATGTAAGTTATACCTGACACACTTAGCTCCCTGTAGTTTTGGGATAGTTTCGTAAACAGAAAAAGCAATTTCAGGGATCAAGACCTCATCATCTGGTTCTAAATAGGTATATAAAATATTCCATAGAGCACCTTCGGCACCGTTAGTAATAACGACCTGGTCGGGAGAGATCTCTTTACCTGTTTTTTTTGAGTGGTATTTAGCAATCTCCTCTCTTAATTCAACCATTCCCTGATTTGATGTATATCGCGTAATCCCATTATTAAAACCATCAATCCCCCTATTTTTCACCTCTGTAGGTAGATTATTAGGGAGCTGTCCAATTCCTAAATTAATAGTATCAGCTTTAGCTAAAGCATTCATTTTTCTAATTTCAGAGATATCTATTCCAGAAAAGTTCTTTTTAGGGAGCAGTGCCATTCTATCCTCTTAGTGCTTCTTCTAAAGCATAGGCTCTTTCAGAAGGGGATTTAATATACTTCGCTATTAAAGGTGTAGTTTTAAGAACCCCCTGGCTGGAAACAGATGTTGAAGGAATAACTAAAGCACCATCTGGTATTTCTGGACCATAGGAAGGGTCTTTTTTAGATATTATCTCCCCAATGGAGTAGGTTTTAATCCCTTTTCCCAGTTCGTGCTCTATAAGTTTTGCAATCCCAGCCGAAGTATATGCAACTCCATTTATAGGATCGAGTACCGGTGTAGCTTTTGAAATATGAACCCCTGGAGCCAAGGTTACTAAATCCCCTAATCTGGTCCCTTGGGTAACCCCGGAACCCTCTCCCATTAAAACATTATCACCTAAAATTACCGGTGTTGCTTCAACCGGGTCTAACACACCACCAATTATAGCTCCTGCTGATATATGGCTATCTCTACCAATTTGCGCACAACTACCAGCTAAATTTTCAACCATTGTACCCATACCAACATGAGCTCCAACATTAGCATACCCCGGTGGCATAAAAACAGCTCCTGCTCCTGCAAAAGCACCACGTCTTAATCCCGCAGCTGGAGGAACAACCCTAAAACCTTCCGTACCAGTTAATTTACGAACAGGAAATGTCTCTTTATCTGTAAAATTAATATCTGAACTACCACTGTAAACAACAATATCTCCTAAAGGGAATCCAAGCATAATACCATTCTTAACCCATGTATTTGCTTCCCATTTTCCATCTATTATTTGTGCTGTTCTAAGTTCTCCAGCCTCAAGAAGATCCATTACTTCATTAAAAGTTTTAAGTGCACCGGTTCTATCTGTATTAAGTTTCCCCTCTTTTTTAAGTGAAGTATAGGCCTCAACTCTCTCTTTTAAATCACCAGGAATTTTATAATGAACTACAGCTTTTATGTATGTATCTTCTTTAATGTTTAGTAAAAGGTCTATATTGGGATGCTTTCCAGGATTAGCTTTGGAATCTTCTATGTAATCCTTATAAAGCTCTAACCCTTTTTGTGCCTTTAAATAATCTATATTACCGTTATCGTAACCAACAAGTTCTGCAAAAATCTCTAAAGATAACTTTTTTCCATCAACATTGTGTATTGTATTAATAACACTTCCATTAACCACGATATCAATTTTTTCTAATCTCTCTAATTTGTGTTTCATATATTACCCTTAAAAATTATTTATCTACATAATATATAAAATATTTTATTTTTACGATAGGTCATAAAAGAAAGAAGCAGCCAAAAGGCTGCTTCTAGTTATATAGTTTTTGCCGGATTTATATCAAAATCCCCATTTTTAAATATAGAATCAACTAAAGCGTCTAGTGACACTTGGGATAGTCCACCAGTTACAATTACAGCATCGCAATACTCTGCAAGTAACTCAGCATCCTTTGGACTTCTTGTAGCAACACCTATTATTATCTTATTTGGGCAAATCTCCCTTGTATATTTAAGGGTCTCAATTTGCTCTGGATTACAGTAAGCGTTAACTGTAGTAAATATAGTAACATCGGTAATAAAGGCAATATCGCCAACAGAAACCTGCTCCATATGAGTAGGTCTCCAAGGCATAAAAGCCTCTTTAACCAATTTGTGACCAATTCTATCAACAATAGTATTCCTAATAGATAGAGGGTCGTATAAATTTATGGCATCGCTCATAACAAGTCTTGCCGGGTTTCCAAATATAATACCTATTTGAGAACTATCTTTAAGTTGTATTGGAAATAGAGAGTTGTCTCCTTTGTATTTTATAAGGGATTTCTTAGCAATATTATACGCTAATTCATCTCCATCTTTTTTAACAAATTGTTTCTCGGTCGGTGTCTCTGTACAGAATTTAGCCTTGTATTCCAAAACCTTTAAAGCAGCTTCTGTAACCCTTTCCTCTGTTACCCTTCCAGCTTGTACAGCCTTTTCTATAACATCAACATATGTTGCTGAAAGTGCAGTATGCATAATTAAATCTGCTCCCGCAGCAAGGGCAATAATAACTGCATCTTCATCACCATACTGGCTTCTAACAGCACCCATAATTAAGTCGTCTGTTACTGTTAATCCCTTAAAGCCCATATCTTCTCTTAAGTAGTTATACCATTTTTTTGACATAGATGCAGGATACTCACTATCTAATGCTGAAAATACTCCATGGTGAGTCATTACAACTTCTAGTCCCTCTTTAATAGCTTTTTTATAAGGGGCTAGCTCTACATCAATAAGTCTTTGCATATCCCCAGGGTGTGTATCACATTTAAAATGTGTATCTTCCTGTGTTAGCCTCATTCCGGGAAAGTGTTTTCCACAAGCAGCTACTCCCTCATTCTGAAGACCTTTAATATAGGCTGAACCCATATCAGCTACAACTTCCGGTTTACTGGAATACATTCTGTTGTCAACAATTGGAGTCTCTTTACTATCATAACTAACATCAAGTACCGGTGCATAACATATATTTATTCCTGCATATTTTAACTCTTTACCACAGTGAATACCCTGTTTATGAGCTAATGTTTCATCATTAGCAAATCCTAAAGCCATATTTCCTGGAAACATTGTAGTACCTCGATGTATAGCTGTAAGCTGTCCCCCTTCCTGATCAATTGTTAGCAAAAATGGAAGGTTAAATCTATTTTCCTTAGCATGGGACTGTATATTAATACTCATTCTATGTAATTGATCTAAATCTCGAACATTTGCCCCTGAAAAGAAAAGAAGATTACCAAGTTCATTTTTCTTATTTAATTCTATTAAGTTTTGTGGTAAATCATCATACCCCTGATAATACTGTAAAAATGTCTGTGCAATTTTTTCTCTTAATGTCATCTCTGAAACTATTTTCTTTGGATCGATCATTATATTCTCCTCAATTTCGGCTTTATTTATTTTATGTTAGTATGGTACATCAAACTAAGTGTCTAGTAAAGCAAAATTATTCTATATTTCAAATTTAAAACGAAATTATTCAATTCGCAACTTTTCTATATAACTATTCAGGTTATCAATCTGTTTTTTATAGGGTGTTGGACTTTGATTAAAGAAACGGTTTATCTGATCCCTTTTATCAGGAAATTTTTCCCATAACCTAAACCATACAATTTCATTTAAGTAGTAATAGGTCTCATCTTTAGTACCCTGAAGCATGTAGGCCATAAACTCATTCATTGCTAAGTCGTTATCTGAATTATTATAATCAAGAACATCTAAATACATTTTCCAAATCGTTCTTGATTGATAGTCCATGGAATTCCAAACATCTTTTGTAAAACTTCGGAACTCTTTTGATGTGAAATACAAGCCATGATAGGCTTCGTGCCATAGAATTGTTCTTCTTTGATTATATGGACTCTCTCTGGAACATGACAGTACAGCACCACCTACACTGGAGTAACCAAGTCTTGTTTTTTTTATTATTCCATTTTCCAGGATTACTTTAAGTAAAAGTGTTTCACCTTGAGTCATTTCATGTTTATCTTGATTAATTTTATTAAAAAAACGGGCTAAATCATAGGCCTCATAATCATGACCATTCCAACCTCTTTCGTCTTCAATCTCGGATAAGGAATATATATTACCAACCCTATCTTTCTTCTCCACAAAAAAAGCGAGTCTTTTAAATATAGATGCTTGAAAATCGTAGTTTATGGTATCAAAAATCAAAACTTTCTGGCTTTTATCCCAGGAATATAACTCGAATCTACTATCTCTCCATTGAGTCACACTTTTATTTAAAATTCCATTTAAATTACTAGGAATAGGCGAAAGAACCTTTTCATTCATTGAAAAAAGAATACTTGGAATAAAGAAAAAAAAGAAAAGGATTCTAGCCATTATATATAGAACATGCTATCTCTATCTTTGTTTTCATTTATAATGTCATCCAGGGTTTTACTACCTAAATAATCGCTTATTACCTTAGAGAGTCCTTTCCATAGGGAAGCAGTAGAACAGCCATTAATCTTTTTACACTCATCGGAATCAGCACAATCAGTAACTGAAGCACTTCCTTCTAAATTCTCATATACCTCAAGTAGGGAAATTGATCTAGCAGGTTTAGCAAGTTTGTACCCACCCTTAGGTCCTCTTTTTACTGAAACAAGTCCACCCCGTTTTAATATTTGTACAATTTTTTCTAAATATTTTAGGGATATATTTTCCTTTTCTGCTATCTCGCCTAATTGAATAGTTTCGTTAGTCTCTTCGTTTATTCCAAGATAGATCATTAATCTAAAACCATATCTTGTTTTTGTTGATATATTCATATAAGCCTCTATCCTTAATATTACAGAATAGAGGCTCCATTCGCAACAGATTTATTAAACTTCGGGTTTTAATGTTAAATAAATATATCTATTGTTATTTAAATATGTATTAGACAGTTCAATAAATTTGTCTTTGGTAACATAGGAAAGATCAAGATCTAATATAGAATTCATATCTCTACTATTTTCAACACAGTAAATAATTGCATCTGACCAATACTGATTATCCTTTAAATTAAGTTCCATGGATCTGGTGAAGTTATTTATTACAGCTTCTACACCCTCTGTAACAACTGTTCCATTTTTTAATTTATCAATCAATGCGAAAGCTGCTTGGGTTAACTCAGACTCTCTACCCGGCTCGCAACCAAATGAAAAACCAAATGTAAACTCCCTGTTAGGAAAGTTTTCTACCGATGAGAAAACAGAAACACCATAAGTACCACTTAAA
>JAFGYD010000038.1 GCA_016936295.1 Spirochaetales bacterium
CCATCTTCTTTAGCTATTTTGATAGATGTTTTATCAACTTGAATAACAACACTCATACCGCCAGAAATATCTAAACCAAGTTTAAGGATTTCACCTTTAAGTGATTTGTTAGCAAGAACTATCCCGCTGTAGTAATTTTCAAATGCCGCTCTTAAATTTACCAAACTCTTAACAGAGTCAGTTCCATCTTTAAATGCGTTTAATACAACAGCTAAGGTCCATTTTTCCGGTGCCGGAACTTCGGCATCTTTATACTTTTCTTTTGCAACGTTAAGTAAGAAAGAGTATTCCGCAGGAACTTCAGCTTCAGGATTAGATTTTACTAATTCTAAAACCTTATTTGCTGCTTCTGTTGCTTTTACTTGTGATTTCTCTCTAATTCCTTCTTTTGATTCATTAGCATAAGCTCTTTCATCATCTGAAAGACCTTTATACCAAGTGTATGATGGTTTAAGTGCTAATAAACCTAATACAACAAGCGCAAGAATTAGGAGTAATTTGAATCTTTTGTTCATCTATCTCTCCAGATCTTTTATGTTATTTTATTTTTCTTCTTTTGTCTCTTTTTTTTCTACTTCAGTTGATGGGTTTGCTACAGAGCTTATAGCAGATTTAATAAAGTCTATTTTAGTTGATCCATCAACTCGAACAGAAACAATATCATCTTTTACGCTATCTACAGTTCCTCTAATCCCACCAATTGTTGTTACTTTATCGCCTTTTTTAAGTGACTCAAGCATTGATTTTGTCTCTTTCTGTTTTTTACTTTGAGGTCTCATAATTAAAAAATAGAAAATCAGGATCATTATTAAAAGCGGTGCTAAAGTCATTAAACTACTTGCTCCACCCTGTGCAGATGCTTCTGGTTGTACCATTAGTAATGGTAATGTCATTAATAAATTCATTATTCTTCCTTATCTGTTTTATATATAGATTTTAAAGACGCTTAACTTTCGATATATTTTCAGGTTCTGCGAATACACCAAAAAGCCTCATTATTTGCATTTCAGAGTGGTAATGTGAACCGCTTATACGGTTATAAGAATCCATTAAGTACTGGATCCCTTCATTATCACTATTTTTAAGGGCATTACATAGTGCAGGTTTAAATTGGCCCTTATCTACAAGTTCCTTAACTGATAATGTTTTACCTTCCTGCTCGGTTAACTTGTTAACAATAGCTTCATCTCCATTGTAACCAACAGTAAACATAAAATCGTCTAGTTTCATTCTTTATCCTCTACAATGAAGAGAGTGTAACAGCAAAAAAGTAAAAAGTATAGAAAAAATTCAATCTTTTTTACTGTTACTAAAATGGGGGTTTAGGTTAGAAACCTACATCATTCCGCCCATTCCTCCCATTCCACCCATTCCGGCTCCACCTGCTGATGGATTTTCTTCTGGTATATCTGTTATTGCACACTCTGTTGTTAATAATAGTCCTGCAATAGAAGCTGCATTTTGTAATGCTGTTCGTGTTACTTTTGCTGGATCAAGTATTCCTGCAGATACCATATCTACAAACTCCATTTTTCCTGCATCAAAACCAACTCCACGTTTCTCGTATTTAACTTTTTCTGCAACTACTGCCCCATCTAAACCAGCATTTGTTGATATTTGTCTAACAGGCTCTTCCATTGCTCTTCTTGCAATTTTAAAACCTACTTTTTCTTCTTCTGTTAAATCTGAAAGGTCTGCTTTTTCTAAAATTACACTAATTTGAGCAAGAGCTGTACCACCACCAGGAATAATACCCTCTTCAATAGCTGCTCTTGTTGCAGATAGAGCATCCTCAACCCTGTCTTTTTTCTCTTTTAATTCAACTTCTGTTGCAGCTCCTACATTAATTACCGCTACACCACCAGCTAATTTTGCTAATCTTTCCTGTAGTTTTTCTCTGTCGTAATCAGAAGTTGTATCTTCTATCTGAGTTTTAATTTGACCAATTCTTTCGGAAATTGCACTCTCTTCACCAGCTCCGGAAACAATTACTGTTTCATCTTTGGATATAGTAACTTTAACAGCTGTACCTAATTGTGATAACTCTGTACTTTCAAGCTTTAAACCAATCTCTTCGGAAATTACTTCGCCACCTGTTAGAATTGCAATATCTTCAAGCATAGCTTTTCTTCTATCTCCAAAACCAGGAGCTTTTACTGCACATACATTTAATGCACCCCTTAATGTATTAACAACAAGTGCTGCAAGAGCTTCACCCTCAACATCCTCTGCTATAATTAATAAAGGTTTTCCTGCACCAGCTACTTTTTCCAACAAAGGAAGAAGATCCTTCATGTTTGAAATCTTTTTATCAAATACTAAAATATATGGATGATCCATTGTTGTAGTCATTGATTCTCTGTTTGTTGCAAAATATGGTGATAAATATCCTCTATCAAACTGCATTCCTTCAACAAAATCGGTAGTTGTTTCAAATGTTTTAGACTCTTCAACTGTAATAACACCATCTTTTCCAACTTTCTCTAAAGCATTAGCAATTTCATCACCAATTTCTCTATCGTTATTTGCAGAAATTGTAGCAACCTGAGCTATCTCTTCTTTCTCTTTAATATCTTTAGCAAGATTCTTGATTTCTGCTACAGCTAAACTTACAGCTTTATCAATACCTCTTTTTAAGCCCATAGGATTAATTCCCGCTGCGACACTCTTTAGACCTTCTTTAACAATACCATATGCTAAAACTGTAGCAGTTGTAGTTCCATCACCAGCTACATCGTTAGTTTTTGTAGATACCTCTTTAACTAACTGAGCACCCATGTTTTCAAAAGGATCTTCTAATTCAATCTCTTTAGCTACAGTAACACCATCTTTTGTTACTAGTGGAGCTCCAAACTTTTTATCAATTAATACGTTTCGCCCCTTAGGTCCTAATGTTACTTTAACCGCATCTGATAGTTTTTCAACACCTGTCAAAAGACTTTTTCTAGCCTGTTCATCAAATTGCAACTGTTTTGCCATTGTATAAAATCTCCTATTATATTTTATATAAAAATACTAATTGATTATTAGATAATCAAGTTTTAATTGTTAATTATAGAAATTCTCCGCTAAGAAAATTTTCAACTTCACCATTTTCCTTTAATATTACTACACGACCACTCCCATCTAGGCCTTCCAGTTTCCCGGTTATAATTTCTCCTGAGTTGGCATTTCCTTTAGCAAATGAAACTGTTTCTCCTAATTTATAGAGATGAGAATTAAGATCTGACAGCCAATTCTCATCTTTTAAAACCTGATTAAATTTTGATAAAAATTCCGAGAGAACCATTTCCAGATTGTAGCCATTATTTGTTAGTAGAGAGAATGATGTAGCTTTATCTTTAATTTCATTATCAAAATCGAGTTGATTAATATTAATACCAACCCCAATAAGTATCGATTGACCCTTGCTTTGACAAAGAACACCGGATAATTTCTTACCATCGACAACAATATCGTTGGGCCATTTAACTTTAGCATCTAATTTAGTAAGTTCTTTAACTGTTTTACAAAGGGCTAACCCGGTTTTAAGTGGAACTGTAGAGTAACCATGTCCTAAATAATCCATGGAAAGCACTAAGGTAAACATTAAATTTTCACCTGGTTTAGATAGCCATCTCCGGCCATAAATTCTACCCATGCCACCTGACTGATAGTCGGTTAAAACTAATGACCCATCAATATTTTGATCATTCATTAACTCTTTTGCATCTAACATGGTAGAGACTGTGTTTTCATTATAAAATGTTAATCCCCCAAAAGGATTTATTATTTTCTTTAAATTCATAAAGAACATTAAACAACAGCTATTTTATTTTTTCAAGCTACACCAATGGAGTTGTCTCTATCCTGTGTGTTTCTTTATCTAAAAAGAATTTAATTCTGCTTATATCCGATGTTACACTGTGAGAAACACCACAAATTGTTATGATATTTCCAGAATAGATAGTTCCAGTAACATTTACTGTTACATCTGGGAAGTGATATAGATTTTTTCTCTTCAAATCAATCTCCTCTTCCCCTTTTTTTACCACAGCTTCAATTTGTTCCAAGAGCTTAAGTTTACTATCTGTTTTTCTATAATCTGGAATATTATTTAACTTTCTGAATTTCTCTTTTAAGACATCGACCCTCTGTATTGTCGATTCAAGAGATCTTTTTTCTATAAAAGAGAACCCTATAGAAATTTCACTAGAGGGACTTCCTGGTTTTCCTATACTATGTGCAGTTACACCTAATTCACTAAAAATATGGCTACTAACAATTGACCCTTTTTCTCCTAGATTTAAATGCCCCAGTGTGAAAATTTGTGAATTCATTATATTTTTTTCTACTTTTATCCCTGTTTGTGACTCAACATGGCAATTTTCTATAAATTTCGTCTCCAGTTTACCACCAACACGAATTATTGCTAAACCTCTACCAATAATTCCTTGTTCTGCAATTAAGTCCTTTCTGCATATTACATCTGATGCATCAAGATTACTTTTACAGTAGAGAGATCCACCAACAGCGACTTTAAATCCATCTTTAACTACACCTTCAATTATAACATCCTTCCCAAATGTTATATTTCCAGTGCTATAATCAACATTTCCTTCAACGTGTAAAACATCATTTATATTTATCTCCCTGGTTTCAGAAACTTCAAATGTACCAGAGATTACAGAGTAGAGGTGTCCCTCGTACTCTTTGGTATTTCTACC
>JAFGYD010000206.1 GCA_016936295.1 Spirochaetales bacterium
CCAACCAAATTTAACCCTATAAAGTTGTTTTTTAAATAGAGTTCCCCGCATAATAATCCACTTGCAGGTTTTATAGATGTGGGAAGATAGATTGACATTATAGCCCTGGAAATCCCAAAATCTATATAACCTGATCCACCAAAGCCTGCGCCCAATTCGCTTCTAGTATAATCTTCTACAAGTAGTGGCAGATCTTTAAAATCATGGATTAGATTCTGTATATACTCTCCTCCAAGACTAGATTTATAGAGTAATTCTATGCTTGGGATAAAAATAAAGTCATTTATACTTTTTTCGTAAGTGATATTTGTAGTTAATAAATCGTACCTGTAATGAAATTTTCTACTTGTTACTACCTGATAATACTGAGCAATTCCCAAATTATCACTTTTACTTTTAACAAATAAAGAGAATGTCAGAAAATCGTCTGCACCAATATATCTGCCACTCTCCCCATTTTCTGTAGAGCCTGTATAGTTATCATTTAAAAACCCTGAAGTTATTGCAACTTCTGAAAACAGACTCATACTTATAATAAAAAAAATAGGGAATAATCGTTTATGCATTATAACATATTATAAGTTTTTAAACCCCTGTTCAAGTTTCTTAAAATTATTCATATTTTTTTCACCAATTTCTTGCAACTCTAAAGAATCACTAACAATCGAAGTACCTAGATTTCTTAAATGTTGAACACTCGATTCTGCCTCTTTTGCAGACTCATAAATCCCTTGAATAATTCCAACAATTGCCTCGATACCAGAATCCATATTTATTAGTGCATCTTTTACACCTAAATTTTCTTTATGTATATTATCAACAGATTCAAAAATCCTGTTGGTCTCCTTTGCCATAGATCCCATTCCTTCAATAATTCCCATAAATGTATCCTTAACATAGACAACCTGTTTATTAATTATATTAAACTCTTTTTGAAGCTCTTCTGCAGTATCATTGGAAGCTTTAAACTGATTAGCATTTTCATGCATACTCTCTTTTATTATTGTAGAGTTTCTGCTTGTCTCTTCAGCTAACTTTCTAATTTCATCGGCAACAACCGCAAATCCTTTTCCTGCATCACCAGCGTGGGCGGCCTCAATAGCTGCATTCATAGCAAGTAGATTTGTTCTACTGGAAATCCCCTGTATAACCTTAACAATAGATAAAACCTCTTCGCTTGATTTTGAAAGAACATTTAATGATGTTAAAGTATCACCTAATTTCTTAGTCCCCATAGCAGAATACTCTGCTAATTTATTTAAAATATCACCCTTACTTTGTGCTTCGGTTGTCATTCTTTCTATCTGACTTTTTATATCTTTACTTATAGTGTAAGAGTCTTGAATTACATTTGTCTGTTTATATATTTTTTCTTCAACCATATCCTTTAGACCTGTAATTTCAATACTTGAATTTCGCCCCTTCTCTGTATGTTTTTTTAATCCATTAACAATCTCGTCTAACGAAGTTAAGTCCATGGAAATATCCCGACTCTTTGTAGAAGTCTTAGCAGCGGATTCCATTAAAATTTCACCCATATTAAATGCAGATTTAGTTGAATCGAACAGAGATGTAATTGAAAGTAAATTGTTCTCGGAATGTTTCTTTTGATTCTCAATAATCTCCATACTCTCTTGCTGCATTTTAAAAATTAAGTATGCAAAAAAACATCCTAGCCCTACAAAAACAAGAGATACAAAAAATGGTACTAACTGTATCCCATTTCCATCTACAGAAAAAACAGGAATATCCTTTACATAGTAAAAAATTTGACCAGATAAGATACCAATAATCATACCTCTAAACTGTAGTTTGCTATAACATAAAAAAGGAGCCATAACAATTACAACTGTTCCATAAGTACTATAAATATAGATATCATTAAACTCTTTGTGTTCTTGAATACCGTAAATTAAAAAAGCAGTAAATGTAAAAAATACAACACTAATTTTACTTGCAAGAGTATACTTACCCTTAGTAATCATAAATGCATTTGACCCAAGAACCAGTGCTACAAAAAATTCTGCCCCTCCAACAATTAAATCCCCGCTGGATAATCTTAATATTCCAAATAATATAAATGATCCAGATAAGAGAGCATTTATAATAAATAATGTCTCAGCTTTTTTTCTTGTAATAATACCTTCGTTTTCATAAACCTTGTTTATTTTATCTATTGTTTTCATTTTATGAATTCTACACTCATTCTATATGTAAATCAAAGAAATAAAATAAAAGGTGATTTATACAATAAAGAGAAATAAAATATTTTATAGGTAAAAAAATGGATAATTTTTTTAATACAGTTTCTGAAATATTTTTTTTAAATTCAAAACCCTTAATAATCATGGATTATGATGGGTCTAACCTAATCTTTAACAAAAATGCAGAGCGAATTTTTAATCACTCGGAACTACTTAGCATTAAAGAGTTATTTCCAAAACTTATTTTATCGATAGAAAATAACGAACAAATTTGTAATTACAATAACATTCCCTACCATATAAATTTAAAACTTTCCTATGAAAAAAACCAGTGGATTATAGAAATTCAAAATAGTTTCGATTCTGAATGGGATGAATTTGTTATTAACCAAAAAAAACTGCATGTTCTGTTTCTAGACCTATTATCTGTAAAATCAGAAGATGATCTATATAAAAAATTAGTCACAAAATCACGGAAACTCTTTGATATAGATAGAATGGGTATCCTTTTATACGATATAGATAATCAGTTAGTTAGAGGTTCATGGGGTACAGATGATGTAGGTGACGTGGTTTGCCAAACTGAATACGAAGAACACATAGACAGCAATCGACTATTTAAAGATTCTCTCAGTTTTAAAGATTATATTACTTTTACAGAGGATACAGAGTTATATAATATGCATAATGTTGTCGGAATAGGCTGGAATTCAAAATCAGTTTTTTATGCAGGAAATAACCCAATTGGTTGGATAAGTTGTGACAATTACTTTGGCCATAAACCACTACCACGTTGGAAAAAAGAGATATTGTCGGAACTGTCAAGAATGACAGGTGAGTTTGTTTTTAATTTAAGGCTTGAAAAGCATTTAAAAGAAGAAGTAGAAAAAAAAACCCTTGAATTAAACGAAACAATAACAAAACTAAAGGAGATGCAGGAGAACTTAATTGAGTCTGAAAAACTAGCCTCTTTAGGTTCTCTAATTTCTGGAGTAGCCCATGAAATAAACACCCCTGTAGGAGTAGCTATAACTTCATCATCCCATATAAAAGAAAAGACACAAAGTATTATGGACTTATTCTATGATAACAGACTGACCAAAACCCAGCTAGAATCATTTTTGAAGGATAACTTATATGCAAGCCAACTAGCATCCAGTTCATTACAAAAAGCAGGAGAACTGGTAGATATGTTTAAACAACTCTCTACTGACCAAAACAGCGAATTACTCGAGGCCACAAATCTCTCTACACTTATTAATAATGTAATTAAATCTATGAAATACTCCTCAAAATTAGATAGTGTAAAATTTATATTGGATATCGACCCTAATATAACTTTAAAGTGCAATTATGGTGGTTTTTATCAAATATTTGTAAACTTAATAAACAATTCAATAATCCACGGATTTAAAAATATTAAAAATCCTCAAATTTTTATATCTTCTTTTATAAATGGTGATATAATTTCCATAATTTATTCCGATAATGGAGTAGGTATTCCAAAAAACCTTCATAAAAAAGTGTTTGAACCATTTTTTACAACAAAAAGGGATTTAGGGAGTACAGGGTTAGGACTTAGTATTGTCTATAATAACCTGATAAAAATTGGTGGTTCAATTTCTTTATGCAGCATCAAAGGAACACAATTTACCATTGATATAAAGATATAAAGGAAAGGTAAAAATGTTCGATATAACACATCTCTCATTAAAAAATCAAATAACGGTTCTAATATTATTCTTAATTTCTGCGTTATCAATTATTTCTACATTTACAATAAGTGTTGTTTTAATTTTAGGATTATTTATTTCATGTATTTCTATATATATGGTATTAAATGAGATTTATCCAAATAAAAATAAATCAATCACATCAATATTACTAACTTTGATTTTGGTATATCTACTTATTCGTCACCCCAACTACCCTATTTTTAATATTTTTTATACATTATCAATCTACTTATTAATTAACTACAATTTTAATGGAGTTATTAAAAATATATTTTTAGGAACAATACTCCTTCTATTAACATTTTCAGTAAGTAATTTATCTCCAACAATATACATTTCTATACCTCTAATTTTTATTTTTTTCTCCTTTTCTATTTTTATCTCCCATAAATATGAGCAGAATCAGAAAGAGATTAATTATTTAAAAGAGAAAAAGTTAGAAGAATCATCTATAAGAGATCACTTAACTGGTCTATACAATAGAAAATTTATGGAACAAAAAATAATAACAATGCACAGTATATGGAAAAGAGGTATCCAAGCCTATTCACTTATAATGGTAGATGTCGATTATTTTAAAAAATATAATGATTATTATGGTCATATTCAGGGTGATATCTGCTTAAAAACAATAAGTTCTATATTGCAGAAACAGATTAATAGGGAGACAGATTATGCATTTAGATACGGCGGTGAAGAATTTTTACTAATGCTTGG
>JAFGYD010000207.1 GCA_016936295.1 Spirochaetales bacterium
AATATTTCATCCCATATTTACTGATGGCGACAAAACCTGGAATATGAATTGGTTCCTGCCATGCATACTGTTTTGTCATTACTTTATATAGGTTACTATACTTTTCTTTATTATCTTTTTTATATTGATCCATTTATCTCATGGTTATGCAATGAACCATTTATGTAAAAAAGTCATTTTTTTTAAGTCACTTCAAAAGACAGTACCAATAGTATTGCTATAAACGATATCTTTGATAGCTTACTCCATCAGACTAGAAGGTTTATCTTTTAGAACACCAAAGGAGTAGTATTTTATGTTAGAAAAAAAGTCCTTAAAAACAGGTAATATTAAAAATCAGAGCACGCAAATTGTACTAAGTGCTATGGCACTTCCTTTTTTAATATTAGTACTGGTTTTTAATTATATCCCTATATGGGGTTGGATTACAGCATTTCAAAGTTATAGATTAGGACACTCATTTTTAGATCAGGAGTGGGTTGGTCTTAAATGGTTTATTGAGTTATCAAAGGATCAGAGGTTTTTTAATGCATTAATTAATACCTTAGGTATGAGTTTTATGCAACTTGTTGTTAATTTTACCTTTCCAATTATATTTGCTATTTTACTTAATGAATTAAGATTTCTGCCTTTTAAAAAAATAGTACAAACAGTATCTTATCTACCCCATTTTGTTTCCTGGGTTGTTGTTGCCGGGATGGTGTACATGATGACATCTACTGATGGAGGTCTATTAAATAATATTTTAGTACTGTTGGGTTTTGAACCTGTTCAATTTATGGCTAATCCTGACTATTTCTGGTTTATTGTAACCATTTCTGATTTATGGAAAGAGATGGGTTGGAACGCCATTATATTTTTAGCCGCAATAACATCAATTGATCCTCAAATATATGAAGCAGCAAAAGTTGATGGAGCAGGTAAGTTCAGACAAATAGTACATGTAACTCTGCCTGGTATCAGTCATGTCATTGTGGTTCTTTTAATTCTGTCAATTGGAAATATTATTTCAATTGGATTCGAAAAACAGTTTTTACTTGGAAATTCAATTGTTTTGGAAAGATCAGAAGTTATCGATTTATATGCTCTTGGTGCTGGTATTAATCAGGGAAGATTCTCTTATGGTACAGCAATAGGTATGTTTAAGTCCCTTGTTAGTCTTATTTTATTATTTTCTGCAAATAATATTTTCAAAAAATCTACTGATCAGAGTGTTTTTTAAGGAGCCATGTAATGAGTATTTCAAGAACAATAATATCCAGAGAAGAGAAAATTTTTAATATAGTAAATATCTTGATAATGTTACTGATATTAACTTTAACAATATATCCCTTTCTTAACGTTTTAGCTATTTCATTTAATGAATCATCGGATACAGTAAAAGGTGGGATAACAATTTTTCCACGGAAATTTACCATAGAAAATTATAAGGTAATTTTTACCTATAATAATTTAGTTTCAGGTTTTATTAATTCAGTTCTAAGAACAATAGTTGGGACATTAACATCCCTTATAGCCTGCTCTATGGTTGCTTATACTTTAGGAAGAAAACACTATATTTTCAGAAAACAGGTCTCTCTTTTTCTGGTTATTACTATGTATGTTTCCGGAGGGTTAATACCATTCTTTCTCTTAGTAAGAGATTTACATCTTATGAATTCATTTCTTGTATATATTCTTCCGGGGATGGTTGGTGCTTTTAATATAATTATTATTAGAAGTTTTATGGAGAATTTACCTGAAGAGTTATACGAATCAGCTTATATTGATGGAGCAAATGAGTTTACTGTTTTTCTTAAAATAATTATTCCTTTAAGTACTCCTGTTCTAGCAACAATTGCACTTTTTGTTGCTGTGGGGCAGTGGAATAACTGGTTTGATACTTATCTTTTTAATGGTTCTGATCCATCTTTAACAACTTTAATGTTTGAACTTATGAAGGTTCTGCAAAGTACTCAGAGAGCTGGAGCTGATGCTGTTAGAACAGCTTCTCAACAGTTAAAAGTTTCTCAAGTATCACCTGAGTCCGTTAAAATGGCAATAACCATAGTTACTATAGTTCCTATACTTTTAGTATACCCGTTTCTACAGAAGTACTTTGTTTCTGGTATGACCATAGGTGCGGTAAAAGGTTAATAATATATGGAATTTTTATTCCAAAAAGGAGAAAAAATGAAAAAGATAATTAGTCTATTTTTAATTACTATTTTATCGATAGCATTTGTTAATGCTAATGGAAAGCAGGAGGTTTCATCTGAAGGTGTAACAACAGTTACTATCTTTTCTTATGATCCTATTCAGACATGGAACAACATGGATGATGAAATTGGAAAAGTTATAACTGAGAAGACAGGTGTAAAACTACAGTATGAATTTGCAATTGGAGATGCAGAGCAAAGAACAGCACTAATTGCTGCAAGTGGTATATATCCTGATCTTATTTCACCTAAATCAGTTTCTGCATCTATGATTTCCCAAGGTGCTTTATTGGATTTAACTAATTTAATCAATGAGCATGCCCCAAATATGAAAAAAATGCTGGGGGATCAGATGAAAAGATTAAGATATAGTGCTGATAATAAGGCTATATATTTTATACCTACTTACTCTGTATTGAATAAAGTTGATTTTGATACAGATGCATGGTTTAAATTACAATTAGGAGCTTTAAAAGAATCTAACTATCCCGCAATTAAGACTCTGAAAGATTATGAGCAGGTAATATCTGATTATGTTAAAAAACATCCAACTACTAAAGATGGATTACCTACTATAGGTCTATCATTATTAGCAGATGATTGGAGATATGTAATCAGTGTAACAAATCCATCATTCTGGGCAACTGGTGCACATGATGATGGAGAGTGGTTTATTGATCCTGAAACTTTTAAAGCTAAAGAACACTACTTTAGACCGGAAGCAAAAGAGTATTTCAGATGGTTAAACCATATGAATGATATAGGTTTATTGGATATTGAATCATTTACTCAAAAATATGATCAGTACCTTTCTAAAATTGCCAGTGGTAGAGTTGTTGGGCTTATAGATGCAAATTGGGAAATAGGTGATGCTATTAATTCTCTTAAAGCTGAAGGTAAATATGAGCAAATGTACGGTAGATTTCCTGCAGTATTAGAAAAAGGTATGAAGGCAAAATATAATCAATCTGTTGGATTTGATGGGGGATGGGGTGTGGCTATAACAAAAGAAGCAAAAGACCCTGTTAAACTTATTAAGTTTTTTGATTATCTTGCAAGTGAAGAGGGGCAAATTTTAATTAACTGGGGTATTGAAGGCAAACACTGGGAAATGAAAGATGGCAAACGTGTTTTCACAGAAGAAGCAAAAGCTGCAAGAAACAGTGATATGAATAAATTTGCTAAAGAAGTTGGTGTTGGAAATTATAACAATATCAGTTTAAGATATGGAGATGGAGTAAAAGATAGTACAGGAAACTATTTTACAACTACAAATCCTGAAAACATAAAAGAAGGATATACTGAAGAGGAGTTGGCAGCACTAGATGCTTATGGCGTAGATTACTGGGGTGATTTAATTCCTCCTGCAACTGATTTTCCTATAAAAAAATGGGGTGCAGCATGGAATATTCCAATATCTGAGGATAGTATATTAAAGCAGCACTGGGATATAGAACAAAATATAGTAAGAAGAAGAATTACAGAGCTAATATGGGGAAATCCTGCGGATTTTGATAAAGGTTATGATGCTTTTTTAACAGAATTAGATAAGGCAACATCACCAATGGCTTCAGAGATGACAGCTTTAATAAAAAACAGAATTCGATTATGGAATGAATAGATAACAAACCCTGCTATTTAGCAGGGTTTTATTTTTAAGAGGAATTATGGGTAAAAGATTAAATATAGGTGTTGTAATTAATAATATTGAGGGACGGTATCAGAGTCGAATATTTAAAGGGATTCAATCCTTTGCTATGGTTAATAATGTTAATCTTGGTATTTTTAATGGTAGATCTATAAATTCTCCATATCCTAACGATTCTCTATTTAATAAAGTTTTCAATCTTGTTGATTTAGTTGAGATGGATGGCGTAATAGTATTTACAGGATCTCTTGGAACTAATTCTGACGATAAAAAACTCTCATCATGGTTAAAAGAATTAACAGATAAACCTGTGGTTACTGTTGGACGAAATATTGATGGATATACCGGTGTAACTAGTGAGAATAAAAAGGGGATTATTGAAGCTATAAAACATCTTGTAGATAAACATGGAAGAAGAAAATTCTGTTTTGTTTCAGGACCCCCAAATAATCCTGAAAGTATAGAAAGACTGGAAGCATTTAAAGAAGGCCTAGATATAGTTGATATAAAGTTTAATGAAAATAATGTTTATTATGGAGATTACTCCTATAGAATGTGTAAGGATATAACTGCAGAGATAATTAAAGATGATATTCTACCCTATGATGCAATAATTTGTGCCAGTGACGAAATGGCATGGAGTATGAAAAAATCATTAGAAGATAAAGGATATCTTATCCCAAATGATTACTCTCTTTTGGGTTTTGATGATCTATCTGAATCGGCATTTCAAAAACCCCCTCTTTCCACAATACATCAAGATCTTTTTAGTCAATCTTATAAAGCAGGTGAGCTTTTAATTGATATAATTTCAGGTAAAAATATAAATAACCTAGAAATTGAGAGTAAAATAATTATAAGAGAATCTTGTGGTTGTAGCTTTCTAGAAAACTTAAATGTTTATAATCCTGAAGGTTATAATTTAGAGTTCAGGGATGAAATAAATAAATTTGTTACTAAGCTTTATCATTCATCTGAAGTGATAACTGAGATGGAACATATTTTAAACTCATTAGTAGATAATCTTAACTTGAATATAAGAACCAAAAAGCATACTTCTCTTTTTCTTCTAAGTTTGTCGGAGTGGTTAGAAGTTACTTTAGACTGGGAACACTATAGCGAAATATGGTATGGAGGTTTACAACTAATTAAAACTCTTTTTATGAAAAAAGATTATAATGACTCCACTAATATGTTTCTGGAAAAACTTTTTGCAAATGGATTTTTACTATTATCCCAAATGTCTGATAAAAAAGAAGTTTTAAATATTCAAAAAATCCATGATACCGAAAGTTTATTTCGAGATTTCTCAAATGAAATTAATACAGAAACTGATTTTAATAGTTTATTAGATGTTCTAAAAAAATATATACCAGAGTTTGGTGTAACAAATATGTTAATTATTCTCCCTGAGTCTGAAGGATATAAATTATATCCGGTTACAGGTTATGATGACCTTCTTAAAAAAAAGCTGGATATAAATAAAAAAATAAATTTAGAAGAATATAGAGTCGAGTATAAAAAAAATCAGATGGTAATGCCTTTAGTATGTAAAAATAGTTTTTTTGGTTTTATGTTAATGTCCAGTGATTTTTCCTATCCTCAACTTTATGTAAATATACAACTTGAAATTTCTAAAGCATTACTCATTATTAATCTTTTTCAAAGTAGAGACTGTTTAATTGAAGAGAAAGAGGAACTTGTAAATCAGCATAAGTTAAGTGAAGAGAGATATAGAGAGATGATAGACATGGTTCCAATGTTAATGTGGGAAAGTGACGAAAATTTTAAAATTACCTATATGAATAGATTAGCAGAGGAGAAGTTAGGTCTTAAATTGGGTGAGTCATTACTCTCTATTACAGATAAAGAGGACAGAAATAAAATTGAATTAGAAAGATTTTCAGATTTGAAAGGATTAAAAATACATAAAATTAATAATGAAGGACACATTTTAGTTATTGATCTTAAGGATAAGATCAATTCTAAAGGTGAAAAAATACGTCGTTGGCACGCTTTGGATCCTCTACCAATGGTTCTTGATAATACACTTCCTACAAATGATTTTTTTAAGGATTTTAAAATAACGGCTAGGGAATCAGAAATTGTTCTATTGCTTTTTCATGGTCTTAAGATTAGAGAGATTGCAAATAGTATATCCTTGGCAGAAAGTACAGTAAAAGGTCATATAACAAAGATATATAATAAACTTGGAATAGATGATAGAGAGGGATTAATGGATATTATTTCCCAATATAAAGTTAAAAAAGATGGATATGGAAACTATTTATTTAAGATTTTTAATCAGTTAATAATGAATCAACATCTATAATACTATTTGTACTACTGAAATAACGTCTTACTGTATCTTACGAACTATGATTTTTACGGAGATAATATATATATATTTAATTGATATGGAATCGAGCAATCCATATTGAGACGCAATAGCTTTTGCAAATATTTTATCCATCCGAGTCATTACTCGGTTGGATACTTCTAGTCTGCTTTAAAATAATCTGTATTAATGTTTAAGTTTTAAGTTGTAGTTTTTATGGTAATATTTGTTAAAAAAAAAGATAGGATGTAGAAGTATCAGAAATAACTAATACTTCTACAAGAATTGAATAATTATTTGGTTGTCACTAATGCAATGTTGTCCAGTAGTACTTTACCTTCGTATCCTGTTCCATTACCAATAACATTTATTAATAAGTGATTTATAACTTCATCACCTGTTAATTCATTAATCTCAGCTACTATGCTGTATTTCACAAGTCCGTTGCCAAGATCGTTTCCATTTGAGTAGTCAAATGTAATACTTGGCCCCTGTACCCACCATGAAGGAGGGTACTGAAGAATGGGAACTACCTCAAATGGTATTTCTACTGTTTTTCCAGACTCTATATATAGATCAAATGCTATAGCATTTGCTCCATTGGCATTAAGATTAACGCCATCAGCTTTTACCCTTACAGAGTCACTCCATCGATCACTGTCAGGTTTATCTCCCCAGCTTATATTAAACATTAAAGCGTTGGATTCTGCTTTATCTAAAGTTATATCTGGTTGACTCCCTGAATCACTTGCAACACCCCAGTTCTCAATATCTTCATTAAAGTTATAACTTAGTATCTCATCAAACTCTTTAGTCGGAATTGGTTTCACTTCTATAACAGCTATCTCTACTGAATCCTTTGAAGTAGAAATACAAGAATTAAATGTAGCTAATATAATACTTACAGTAATAATAGCAAATAAAATTTTATTTTTCATATAAATCTCCATTTATCATTATTTTATAAGTATTAATTCACCCATTTTAGATGGATTATTCCAGGTACCGTTTGTATCGTCATATAAATTTACAGTACCCATTCTTGCATTAATATCCCCTGCGTCATTATATTGAATGTCATATCCCATTACAGTTCCTTCCTCATGGGAGTTTAACCATTTAATAGAAGCTTCTAATGTGTACCCAATAATATTACCACTATCATCAAGTAGATCAGATACTTCAGATGTTAATCTTTTATTGTTACCCTGACCTCCAGTGTATTTATTATCAAATCTGATTCTGAACTGAATATCGTCTTTTTTATATGACTTTGCTTTATCATTATCTTCATCTAAAAATAGCTCTAATGAGTCTTGCTCCCATGAGTCTTTGTGTTTTTTATTTAAAACAGGGTCAGTCACATTAATCAGATAGTATAAATTTTCTTCATCCCACATCATTTTTACTTTAAAATCAGCTTTTACCCCTGATCCTGATTTGAATCCGGGTGTAATAAAGTCAGCACTATTCCAAATAGAGTCAGCATTTCCATCTATTGAAGGAGTTCCGTAAACTGCTTTAGCTCTACCTTGTTCATCTACAAAACCAGTAGCTAAAACTTTTACTCCAGCACCAACTTCTGGTTCCAGTAATAGAGTAGCTGGAGATGCTTTTGCAGCATCAATCATACCTTTTACAAGTTTTGGCTTAATAATTTTATTATTTTTTCTATCTAATAGGGCAAAGAAGTCATCTCCCATACCAATTCTACCATTATCCCACCAAACTGTTTTTACTGTACTTTTCTTTGCTCTCTGTATAAAGTAAGAAGCCCATTTTAGAATCTCCTCTTCATTTGGCCCTGTAACACCTTCAGGTGTTGTATACTCTTTTGTAGTTGATCCAAACTCAGTTAGTACCACAGGATATCCTTTAATAACAAACTCATCATATAGTGTTTCAAAAAGATCATCTATTTCACTATTATACTTTCCATCCCAATTTTTAAGGTCTTCACCGGATTCACTGTAAAATGTAAATCTTACAGGGTCGTAAGAGTGGATAGAGATAATTAAGTTATCACCTTCTGGTATTTCAAAGTTCATTGCTCCTTTTTTCCCATTTGCACCATATGGTGTTACAAGAAGAGCCCTGTACTGGTTGTTTCCACCTGTATTTCTAACAGTCTCAACAAATACTTTGTTTAGTTTGTTTATTACAGGGTAACTCTCTTCATCTCCACCAATCCACTCATTAGGTGATCCTACAACTCTCGGCTCATTCATAGCTTCAAATAATAATTTATCATTGTAGTCATTAAAGGCTGTTGCAATTTGCTCCCACATTTTTTGGTATTGTTTAACCACAATATCAGCTTTTTCAGTAGTTGGTATTAACCAGTGATCTTCGTGGTGCATATTTAAAATAACGTACATATCGTTATCAATTGCATAGTCAACAATCTCTCTCACTCTAGTTACCTGCTCTTGGCTAATTAGGTAATTAGGAGCTTCTCCTGTAAATTGCCCCCATGATACAGGTAGTCTTAGTGTGTTAAATCCTGCTTCTGCTATTGTAACAATCATCTCTTTTGTTGTTACAGGATTACCCCATCCGGTTTCACCACCTGTTGCATCCATGGTATTTCCTAAATTCCAACCTGCTGTCATTTCCAATACAATTCGAGTTGCATTTGTTTCACTCATAATCCTCTCTTTTTTAGTGGTTACACTCTCTACCTGACCTGTTGTACATGATAATAAAACAGATAACAGTAGTGTTAAAATTGAATAAATTTTCAATTTGAATCTTTTTATAAGCATTTTTTTCTCCTCGTTTATTTTAATAAAAGGATAGTTTGATAATTCTTATATCGTAAGGTCTTTATGGTATTGTGTTTATAGTATGTTTAATCTTGCAAGATTGGGGTAAAATTATTAATTACGCTATATTTTTAATTTAACCAGATATTTTTTTTACAAATACTATTTATGTACATCCTTACCTATTTTTATTTTTTTAAAAGTACCTATAGTACTGCCTAATTAAACACTTTCAGAATCTTACTGACGAAGTTTTTACAGTTAATAATTGGAATTACCAAAAATTATGAGTCTGGCAATTATTGTCAAAGGAGAAAAATTAAAAATGAAAAAAACTGCTTTATTATTAGCATTTTCACTTGTTTTAAGTACATTAGTTACGGCTGCTGATGTTACAGTAGGTGGGTGGTTTGAAACCCATGGCAAAGTAAGAACTATGTCTGGGGACGCTGCAACAGATGATGAGAAAGATACTAGAATTATGCATGGTACTAATGAATTCAGTGTTAATGTAAATGTTAACGGTGAAGGTTTTGGAGCAACAGCTCATTTAGGTGGTTGGTCTGGTGAAGCAATGGGAATTGCTTCTGTTGATGGTGTAAATAGCGGTCATATTTGGGCAGAAATGCTGCCGGGATTAAAAGTGTCTGCTGGTATCGGTATTGAGACATTGGACTATGCTCCAACAGCAGCTTCTACATACTGGAATGATCAGTTTGGTTTAGGGATTGGTAAATATAACTACATGGGTTATGGCCCATATACTGGAGGTGTTACTGGTTTAACAGCTGAATACACAATGGATGCCTTATCTGCTGCATTAGTTGTTAAAAATGATTTTACTGGTGGTGACTGGTCTTTTACTGGATTAGAAAAATTTGAAGATGCTACAAAAAACATGTTTAATGTAAATGTTAAATATGCTTTAGATGTAGCTACTATCTACGCTGGTTTTTCACAAAAAACAGTTACAGATGCTAATGGTGATGATGAAGCACAACCAGCAATCTGGGTAGCCGCATCAACTAGTGTTGTAGAAGGTTTAATATTAGATCTTAAATACGAAGGGATCTTTGCTGCTGATGCCGTAAACTCCCCAACAGTAATTTCTGCTAACTTAGGTTACAATTTAGGAATGGTTAACATAAAAACAACTGAAGAGATTACTTTAGTAGATGGTGATATGGGTTGGGCAGCTGATGCAACAATTACTCCTGCTCTACCAGTTGCTTTAGGTTTAGATATCAAAGCTGGTTTTAAACAAGCTAACCCTGATGCGGACATGTTATATAAAGTTGGTGGTGTAGTATCTAAAGGTTATGGGAATGTAGGTGCATCTTTAGGTGTAGACTATGAACTAGTAGCAGAAGATAAAACTCAATTAACAGTTGATGCTAAAATGTCTATATGGTTCTAAAAATCTCCTTTTTTTGAACAAATTTATGGGTTCCCCCTTTGGGGGGCTTCTTTATTCATACCTGATTTATTATAATATTAATAGTTGGAAAATTTAATATTGTCTACAAATATAATTATACAGATACTTATTTTTTATTTTCTATAAACTCTTGTTTTACAAATCCAGTTAAAAAATATTAACTATCGATTATTAGAATAAAGAACACTACGATTAAGCACGTATAGCAAAGCTTTATGAGCTAAAAATTAACGGTTATACATTTGGTACCAATCTGGAAGTTAAAAGAATTAATATTAAAAATAAACTAGTATGAGGTAAAAGAATATTTCAAATTGAAGCTGATAATAATTATAATGTTATTTTTGTAAATGGTACTAAAGCAAGTATAGCTGCATATAAATTTGGATATAATAAGAATAGATAGAAATTTGTTTTTTGTAGTGTAACTGATCCAATAGATATTGGGTTAAAGTAGTTTTTTGGTCAGTAAAAAATAATATGAGGGTAAAACTTGTTCTAGATGCATTGTTTATGGCTATTTGGAGAAAACAACCAACTAAAGAAGTTTTAATTCATACTGACGAAGGATCACAGTTTGGATC
>JAFGYD010000208.1 GCA_016936295.1 Spirochaetales bacterium
CCATTTTTATAGTGTTCATCTCTCCAGAAATTTTCAATTGCAACACGCATTCGTCCACCCTTAGGATGCCAGTAAACCAAACCTGGTCCAGCTTTGTCCTGTAGGCTAAAAAGATCTTGATCCTTACCAATTCTTCTATGATCTCTTTTCTTAAGCTCTTCCAAATATTCTAAGTGGGCTTTTAATTGTTTTGGATCAGGAAATGCTGTTCCATAAATTCTCTGAAGCATTGGTCTTTTTTCATCACCCCTCCAATAAGCACCAGCTATTGAAAGAAGTTTAAAACCTTGAGGATTCAATTTTGAAGTATCTTCAACATGAGGTCCTCGACATAAATCAACAAAATTACCAACTTTATAAGTTGTGATTATTTGATCTTCAGACAAATCATTAATTAATTCAGTTTTGTAAGGTTGATCCTTAAAAAACTCCAATGCTTCATTTCTAGATAGTTCTGATCTTTCCAATGGCACAGCAGAAAGTATAATTTTTCTCATACCTTCTTCTATAGTTTCAAGATCATCTGTTGTTAGTTGTCTGCTTAAATCAAAATCATAGTAGAATCCATTTTCAATTGATGGGCCAATAGCTATTTTGGCATCAGGAAATAACTCTAAAACGGCAGCAGCCATAACGTGTGACATTGAGTGACGTAATCGGTCTAATTTCTCAATCTTTTTCTGTTCATTTACACTCATTTAATACCTCCCAAAAGTAGGGCAAAAAAAATCCTTAAATTTTTAGCCCTCATGTGTAGATATAAGGACGAAAAACCTAAGGATCTTCCGCGGTACCACCTTAATTCGACTTAATTAGTGTATTTTATCAAGTCGCACTTTGCTCCTCTGTATCGTAGAGTAACGGTGTGATCTACTGGCAAACGCTTTCGGCACACAGCTCCAGAGTGGTTTTCACACGGTCTTTTTAAGTTCTCTTACAGCCTATGGATAAATCCAATCGAAGAACCTCTCTTGTAAAAAGTTAACGGCTACTCGTCTCTTTCAACGCCTTATTTCTAGAATATTTTAAAATATATTTTATGTCAACAATTGATTGACATTTCTAATATTGGGATAAAACAAAGGTGTAATTGCATAAAACGAAACCATGTCTTTCAAATATATCACTATACAAAACATCATTAAGACTTGAGTCCACATTGATTGTATAATATCATAAAGCAATTAGGAGAATAAGTATGAATTATTTTAATACATTACCATTAAGATTACAGTTAAACGAATTAGGTAAATGTCGTTTTATGGATAGATCTGAATTTAATGGTGTAGAAAAACTAAAAGGGAAAAAAATTGTTATAGTAGGTTGCGGTGCACAAGGATTAAATCAAGGTTTAAATCTTAGAGATAGTGGTTTAGATGTTTCATATACATTAAGAGAAGCAGCAATAAAAGAAAAAAGACAATCATTTTTAAATGCTACTAATAATGGATTTAAAGTAGGTACGTATGAAGAAATGCTACCAACAGCTGATCTAGTAATTAATCTAACACCAGATAAACAACATTCAAAAGTTGTTGCATCAGTAATGCCATTAATGAAAAAAGGTTCTACTTTAGCCTATTCTCATGGATTTAACATTGTTGAAGAAGGTATGAAAATCAGAGAAGATATAACTGTTATAATGGTTGCTCCTAAATCTCCTGGTACAGAAGTAAGAGAAGAATATAAACGTGGATTTGGAGTACCTACACTAATAGCTGTTCACCGAGAGAATAATCCTAATGGTGATGGTTGGGATATAGCAAAAGCATATGCTGCAGGAACAGGTGGAGATAGAGCAGGGTGTTTGGAATCATCATTTGTTGCAGAAGTAAAATCTGATTTAATGGGTGAACAAACAATACTTTGTGGAATGTTACAAGTTGGTTCAATTGTATGTTTTAATAAAATGGTGGAAAATGGAATTGATGAAGGTTATGCTTCAAAATTCATTCAATATGGTTGGGAAGCTGTAACCGAAGGTTTAAAACATGGTGGTATTACCAACATGATGGATCGACTATCTAACCCAGCTAAAATTAAAGCTTATGAACTTTCTGTTGAATTAAAAGATATAATGAGAGATCTATATAATAAACATATGGACGATATTATCTCAGGATATTTTTCAACAACAATGATGGAAGATTGGGCTAACGATGATAAAAATCTTTTAGGTTGGAGAAAAGCAACCGGAGAGACTGCTTTTGAAAAAGCAACCTCTGGAAATATGGAGATAACAGAGCAAGAATTTTACGATAAAGGTATTTTAATGGTAGCTATGGTTAAAGCTGGTGTTGAATTAGCTTTTGAAGCAATGACTAGTTCAGGAATTATTGCAGAGTCTGCATATTATGAATCTTTACATGAAACTCCACTAATAGCTAATACTATAGCAAGAAAAAAACTTTACGAGATGAATGTTGTTATTTCAGATACAGCAGAGTATGGAAATTATTTATTTGCAAATGCTTGTGAGCCGTTACTAAAGGATTTTATGTCAAAAATCTCTGTAGATGTTATAGGTAAAGGATTATCAAATAAAGATAACGGTGTTGATAACGCTAAATTAATTGAAGTTAACAAATCTATTAGAAATCATCCAGTTGAAGTAGTTGGTGCAAAACTAAGAGGCTACATGACTGCAATGAAGGCTATACTATAATTTTATATTCAGGTTATTAGTTTATTCTAATAACCTGGTATAATTTACTAATTCATTTTTTATCAATTCTTTTAGTTCAAAAGGTTCTATAACTTCAAGTCTTGGTATCCAATATTTAATAATTGATGATATTTCATAGAACTGATTGACTTCAATTTCAATTATCAATCTCCCATTTATATCATTTTTTCTACTAATTTCTCCTGGGATTTTTATATTATCAATATAATATTGGGTAAATTCAGGAATTGTTTGAATCTTTACAATTATTTTTTCATGTTCAGATCTATTACTAATCCAAATAGAATCACTTTCATCTATTGTTTTAATTATTTCATCATTAACAATATATTCCGAATTATTAAATCTTACATTACTTACATTTTTAAATTTAAATGTTTTTATTATTTTATTATGAGTAACACATAAATACCAACTACCAAAATTATTAATTAATTTGTATGGAACAACATCGTATGTCTTGTTTTTATATCGTACATAAATACATTTTTTTGTATTTATAGCTTCTAAAACAAGTAAAAAATTTGGATTATCACTGAATTTATCTTTAAATGATGATTTTATAATAAACGAGTTATTATATTTTTGATTTATTATATTCTTTAAGAAATTTTTATCAAAATCTGGAAATAATTCTGAGATGCCAGCAATTTCAGCTAAGTGTTTGAATTCTAATGATGTAAACAATCCCTGATATTTTTTGTCAATCCAATAAAATCCTTTACCATCTGTATCAATATGAAATGGATCCTTAAGTCTATTATTTAAATCCATTTGTAAATTTCTTTTATCACTACCTGTTATTTCAACTAATTTATTAATACTAATTTTATCATTGTTATTTAATTCATTTAAAATAAGTGCAAATCTTTCAGCAACACCTTTATAGTTTTTAATCATTATAATTACCATAGAGTTTATATAGATCAATCATTAATAAATTATAATTTAATAATTCGTCTTCAAATGCCACCAATGATTTTTGAAGTTCCTGCCTGTTATTATCAACATCAAGCAAAGAAGCTCTACCATTTTCATAATTTTGTCGAATTTTATTATAATTTTCTTCTTGAAGCTGAATATTTAATTCTTTCATTTTTAAGTTTGCTTCACTTAATTCGATATCCAATGAAATACTTCTTATTTTATCAGAAATTACTCGCTTTAATTCCGGAACTGCCATTTTTAATAGCATTATTGAATCTTCCATTTTTAATATCGCTATTTCAGAACTTGAACCTTTTATTCTAGAATCAATTGGGAGCGAAAATGATAAACCAAAAGAAGTATTATCAGACCAATCATTAGAAACAGGTGAAAGATTTGAAGACCAGCCAAGACTTACGCCAAATGTTGGATTTTTTTGTTTTTTTTCAGTTAACATTTTATTTTTAATAGCAATTTCTAACTGAATCTCTTTTTGCTGAACATCGTAGTTTCGTTCAGTAATTTCAGAAAGTTGATCGTTCATAATTTTATCTTTTTTTTCTATGTTTTCTAAATTGATGATGTTGATTTTACTATTTGCATCAATACCTAAATACTGTTTTAATGTAATAAATCGTTTTTCCTGATCATTTTTGGCTTTTTCTAACAAAGGCTTGTCCCTTGCAACCGAAATTTTTGAAGTTAGTAAATCTAATTCAGAAACTAATCCTTTATTGTATTGTTTTTCTACTTGCTCAAATCTTGTTTGTGATAGATTAAAAATTTTATCCTGTAAAGCTATGGTTCTTTCACCTCCGGATATTTGATAATACAATTTTTTAAGATTAGAATATAAATCGTCAATTTTTGATTCGTATTGAATTATCAAAAGTTTATATTCTAATCCTAAAATTTGATCTTCAAGACTCTTATTTAAATCTATTGAATATCTAATATCGAATGAACCTCGAAATGACCAATTATCAATTTCATCCTTTTTAATTGTGTCCGAATTTGTAAAAGTACTAATTAGAGGTGAAGATCGGGAAATACCAGATGATAAACCTATAGAAGGGATAAGGTATCCCTTACTAGTCATTTCACGTATTATTCCTTCCTTATTTATCAATAACTGCTTTAATTCACTGTTATTTTTTTCCATAAGCAACCACGCTTCATCTATACTTAAATTTAAAACATCACTCTGTGCATATAAATTAGAAATAAAAATTATAATAAAAAAAAGTAATAGAAATATTTTATTCTTCATGATTATTTTTCCCTTTTTTGTGAGTAAGAATGAGGATCGAAGGAACAGCATATATTGTAAAAATAGTGGAAACTAAAAGTCCCCCTGAAACTGCAATTCCTAGTGGTTGCAAAATATCAGAACCTTCACCAAGTCCTATAGCAAGTGGTAACATTCCAAAAATTGTAGTCAATGTTGTAATTATAATTGGTTTAAATCTTAATGATGATGTAGAAATAAGTGCTAAAATATAATTAGGATACTCATCTCTATATTTAAGGTAGAAATCAATCATTATAATTGCATTATTTACAACAATTCCACCAAGTAAAATAGTACCCAACAATGAGTTTAAATTAAGCGTAGATTTAAATATCCATAATGATAATATTACACCTATAAAGCCTAAAGGAATTGTAACTAAAATAATTATAGGAGTAACAAGTGAATTGAATTGAAATGCTAATAAGATATAAATTAATATAATAGAAATACTTAAAGCTAAGAATAATGATTTGATAGAATCATCCATCTCTTTTCTAGGGTTATCAAAACTATAACTATAACCTTCAGGAAGCTGTAAAACATCTCTTAAATATTCCTTTGTTTTTTCTTGTAATTTCATCCTTTCCGAATCGCTAATCATAAAACCGGCAGAACCATAAAGTATAAATGCCGCCTCACCATTTTTACTATAAATTTGAGAAACACCTTTACTGTTTTTAAAATTAAAAAAATGTTTTAAAGGCACAAAATTCTGTTTCCACGGGATTAAAAAATCTTCTAATTTTTCCTTTGAATCAATTTCTGATTCTGGATATTTTGCAGTAACCTGAATATCTTCTATACCATCGTTTAAAGTGATCGATGATGAACCAGATAGAATTTTTCTAATTAGTGAGGTTAGTGATGATTCATTCCATGGAGATAACTGTGAAATAGTTTCCTCACGCGGATATAAATTTAATATTTCAATTACAGATGATGAAGGTTGAGTAAAAGTTCTCTGGTATAATTTAGCTTCATTTAATAGTTCTTGTATAGAGGTTAATAATTCAATTTTTTTACCTGGATCAGGACCATATAAACTGATTTGAAAATCAAAACTATTTGGTAAAGGTAGTGCTGCGGGATCCCATGCTAAAATATTATAATACCAATCTCCTTCAGAAATAAATTCATTTTGTAATAAGTTTATTGATTCATCTGTGTCCTTCACACTTTTTAAGTCAATAAAAGTCTGATTAAATCTACCAGATAAATTTGTATATTTTTTTAATACTCTTTCTCCTAAAATCCTATCTATTTTATTATTTATTTCTGGCATGACATCCCTCATAATCTCTTCAGGATCTGTTATATTAGTGTTCCTAAAAAAAAGAACGATTCGGTCTGATGTTGGAGTGGAAATAATTTCTTTAGGTATTTTGGGAAAGATATAAATACCAGAAAATAATACACATGTAAAAGCTAGTAGCAGAAAAATAAAAGCTCTTTTGTTTCTTCTTATTAACCAATGAAGACTATCTTTATAGGCTTTAACAATAATATCCATAAAATTTTCTATTATGGATTGGAATTTACCAGTAATTCTTTTCATAGAATCATCTTTATTCTTAAAAAGATAGAATGAAACCAAAGGAACAATTGTAATGGAAACTAATAACGATAGAAAAAGACAAAAAATTACAGTTCTGGCCTGATCACCTAATATAGCATTAGTTAATGGTGCAGTAAATGAGATAGGTAAAAATACTAAAACAGAAGTTAGTGTAGATGCAATAACGGGTGAGCGTACCTGAGAAACAGAGTCAAGAACTATATTTTTCCATGTAATGTTAGTTTTATTAAGTTCATTATCTTTTCTGTGTCTATGAATATTCTCCATAACAACAATTGTTGAATCGACAATCATTCCAACAGCAAGTGCAAGACCTCCTAAAGAAATTAGATTGATTGTGACATTAAATATTGCCATTATTAAAAAGTTTAATATGATTGTTACAGGCAAAGACGCTGCAATTACAAATGTATTCTTCCATTCTCCTAATATAAAAAATACAATTAATATTGCTAAAAAACCTCCAATTAGCGCAGCTTCAATTACATTATTTATTGATTTTTTTATATATTTTGCAGGATCTAAATATAACGAAAACTTTGCATCTTTAGGAATCAAATTATTAACAATAGCGTTGTCCATAATTAATTCTATTTCTTTAGTCATTTCACTAATATTGCCACCATCAATCGGTGTTGCTGTCAACTGAACAGCAGGAGTCCCTTCAACTAAAAAAACTCTAGATGCTAATGTATATCTAATATCAATATTTGAAATATCATCTAAAGTTATACTTGAATCTCCTATTTTTTTAATTTCTAATCTTGGCAAAGTTTCAAGAGTTCTACTATTTCTATCTAATCGAATACTTAGTCTACCGTCTTTTGTTTTCATTGAACCAATAGGTTGTGATAAAAACCCTGATTGAAGAGCTGTATTAACATCATTAATAGTAATGCTATATGATAACATTTTCCTTTGAGCTAATGTGATATCAACCAAAAGTCTCTGAGTATTATAAAAACCAATATCATCAACATCTTTAAGTTGAAGAAGTTTTGATTCTAAATTTGTTTTTAGTATTTGATATAATGTTTCTGAAGGTGTTGATTCTGATGTAACCCCCATAACAAGATAACCAGCATTTTCATTATCTCGATATCTTACATTATATGAATCTTTAATTTCATTTGGTAATGCAGAGTTTATAGAAACCATTAAATTTTCTACATTAGTTTTAGCAATATCGCTTTCTATATTCCAATTGAAAACTAAATTAAATCTACTAGAATCAGTTGAATAAGTCGTTTCTATTGTCTCAATATCACTAATTGATAATAGCCTGGATTCAATTGTACTAGCATATTGGTCATGAAAATCAACAGCAGAAATACCAGGATGTCTTAAATCAATCTGAACTTGAGGTCTTTTGGTTTGAGGGTACATCATAACAGGAAGTCTAAATATAAAGAAAACACCCATTAGTAGAAGTATAAAGGTTATTAAAAAAAAACCTTTTGATTTACTAAAAATATAGTCGAGCATTAATTACTCCCTGGAACGGTAGTACTGTTACCCAGATTAGCCTTAATCAACTCCCTGGTTGACATTCCTGTTTCTTCTTCACCACTAGGTTTCACTATATATTTATCACCAGCTTTTAAACCTTTTACTATAATAACGAAATCTCCACCTGCATTTTTGACTATAACATTTTGTGGTATGAGTTTATTATCTTTGTCTATAATCCAAACGCTGTCACTGCCATTACTCTTAAATATTGCTGATTTCTCAATAGAAATGCCTTCTGTTTTTTGAACTGCTATGTCAACAAATAAAACCATTCCTAAAAATAAACCATCACTATATGGGAAACTCATAGTTAATGTGAATAAACCTGTAGAATAATCCGGTTCCTGAGATAAATGCTCTATTCTTCCTTTAAAAGCTATACCATTGGTATTTAAGCCCAATATACCTATTGGTCCTAATTTTCTTATATCTTCGGCATCTCTATCACTTATTGTTGTTTTTAAAGTATATTTAGTATTATCTAATATAGTTATTGCAAGTTTACCAGCAGCAACTTCTTGATTTTCATATATAGCAATATCAGAAACTATACCATTAAGTCTCGAATTAACAATAACAGGTAAAAATGTTTCCCCGATAATTTCTCTGGAAATTGAAAATAATGGCTGATTTAGCTTAACATAATCTCCTATATTAATATTTATTTTATTGATATATCCAGAAACAGGAATAGTGTGTTCAATTTTCATGTAAGGAGTCAAGCGTCCTCCTACTGTAACAACTCTTCCTGGATTTCCAGGATTAACAATAGCGAAAACACCAGAACCATTTCTATTATTACCACCGACATATTGTGCATTTGAACTATATACAATTAAAAAAAATAAAATAAATAATAATTTAACTTTCATAAAAACAAAATATCACGTATAGCAGAATATAGAAATAAAAAAACACCAACTAATGTTGGTGTTCAGGTTATTTTTTTGCCCCATAAACCTTATAATAATCATCTATCAGCATCTTTAGTGAATTATCTATTATAACTTTGCCATTAATCTCTCTATTTAATAGATAATCAACAACTTCTTCCATAGTAACAATAGCACAAGTTTTAAAATTAAAATTCTCTTCCAATTCTGCAAGTGCTGATTTATCGGTCTTTCCCTTTTCCATTCTATCAACAGAGATAATTAATCCTAAAACATCTATATTACCCTGAGATTTAATTATAGGCATATTTTCATATATAGATGTACCGGCTGTTGTAACATCTTCAATTATTAAAACTTTATCTCCATCTTTTAATTTACTACCAAGTAATATTCCTGTATCACCATGATCTTTTACTTCTTTTCTATTAGAACAAAATGAGACATTTCTTTTCTGAGTTCTATTTAATGATATCGATGTTGCAACAGCTAATGGAATTCCTTTATAAGCCGGTCCATATAAAATGTTAAAATCTTCGAAATTATCATTAATTGCCTGGGCATAAAAATCACCAAGCTTTTCTAAATGTTCACCAGTTTTATAATTACCAGCATTTATGAAAAATGGTGTTTTTCTTCCACTTTTTGTTGTAAAATCACCAAAAACTAATACTCCAGCATCAATCATAAAATGAATAAAATCTTTTTTGTATTGTTGCATTGATCCTCCTTTTTTGTAAAATAATATAACTTAATATCTAAATTCTTGGAAGTTATTCGTATTGACTTTTAAAAAAATAAACATAAAATAAAGAGGTTATGAAAAAATAAACGCTTTAACTCTTACTGGTTATTGGAAGGTGTTACTTTGCTCTATCTGGTTTAAAAAGTAAAAAGTGTTACATTATATATTAAGGGAGCTATAAATGCTTACAAAAGAACAAAAAGAACAAATCATTGCTGAGTTTGGTGGTGATTCAAAAAACACAGGATCTACAGAAGTACAAATTGCATTACTTACTGCTAGAATTACAGATTTACAAAATCACTTTAATGAACATAAAAAAGACCATCATTCAAGAACAGGTTTATTAAAAATGATTGGTCAAAGAAAAAGATTACAAAAATACTTAAAAAGAACTAATCTTGAAGCATACAGAGACTTAATAGCAAAACTAGGTCTAAGAAGATAATAAAAACATAAGGACTAAAAATGTATACAGCAAAATTTGAAATTAATGGGCAGGATTTAATTCTTGAAACTGGTCGGATGGCCAAACAGGCGAATGGTTCTGTAATTGTTCGTTTTGGTGGAAGTGAAGTTATCGCCACCGCATGTTGTTCTTCTGAACCAAAAGAGGGATTAGACTTTGTTCCCGTTACAGTTGAATATAATGAGAAGTATTATGCAGCTGGTAAAATACCAGGTGGATTTTTAAAAAGAGAAGCAAGACCAAAAGATAAAGAGATTCTTGTATCAAGACTAATTGATAGACCAATGAGACCTTTGTTCTATAAAGCTTTTGGAAGAGAAATCCAAGTAGTACCAACATGTGTATCAGCTGATAAAATTAATCCACCGGACATTTTAGGAATGATAGGTGCTTTTGCATCTGTTATGATATCAGATATACCTTTTAATGGTCCTGTGGCTGCTGTTCGAGTAGCTTTAGTCGGAAGTGAATATATTATCAATCCAACCTTTAGCCAAATAGATGAATCATTGTTAGATATCGTAGTTGGAGCTACAAATGATGGAATCTGTATGGTTGAAGGTGGTGGAAAAGAAGTAACAGAAGAGCAAATGCTTGCTGCAATTGATACTGCTGAAAATTTTCTAAAAGATTTTCTTAAATTTATGCAAGACTTCCAAGATGCTTGTGGTAAAGAGAAATTAGGTTTTGTAGAACCTACTGTTGTTTTGGAAAATAAAGAAGAGATGGAAACATATCTTTATCCTTTAATTGAGGAAGCATGTTTTGTTCTTGGAAAATTCGAACGATTAGCAGCACTAAAAGTTGTAAAAGATGCTGCTGTTGTTAAGTTTGCTGATTATTTAACAGATGAAACAAAGCCACTTTTTAGTAAACTTTTTAACGATATTGAAAAAACAATATTAAGAAAAGCTGTATTATCAAAGAACTTAAGATGTGATGGAAGATCATCTGAAAAAATTAGATCAATTACATCTGAAATTAATGTATTAGCTAAAGCTCATGGATCTGCACTATTTACTAGAGGAGAAACTCAATCCCTTGGAATTGCAACTTTAGGATCAACTCTGGATGAACAAATTCTAGACGATATCGATGGTGATAGACGAGAAAGATTTATGCTACACTATAACTTCCCTCCATATTCTGTAGGTGAAGTAGGAAGACTTGCAACAGGGAGAAGAGAGATTGGGCATGGACATTTAGCTTATAGAGCTTTAGAACCTGTTCTTCCTTCTAAAAATGATTATCCTTATACTATCAGAATTGTTTCTGAAATATTGGAATCTAATGGATCATCTTCACAAGCAACAATTTGTAGTGGTTCCCTTGCATTATTAGCAGCAGGTGTACCTATTAAAAGTCCAGTAGCAGGAATTGCAATGGGACTTATTAAAGAAGGTGATGATTTTAAAGTTCTTTCAGATATTCTTGGAGAAGAAGATCATATGGGAGATATGGACTTTAAAGTTGCTGGTACAAAAAAAGGTATAACTGCATTTCAGATGGATATAAAAATTTCTGGAATTAGTAAAGAAATAATGACTATTGCACTTAATCAGGCTCATGAAGGGAGATTATATATATTAGATAAAATGAATAGTGTAATTTCTGAGCCTTCAGATACTATACCGGAAAATGTTCCAAAAACTGTAAGTTTTAATGTTTCTACAGATAAAATTGGAATGATTATTGGTCCTGGTGGAAAAAACATAAAAGCTTTATCTGAAAAATATAACGCAAAAGTTAATATAGAGGAAAGTGGATTATTAACTATTTTTGCCTCTACATCTGCAGAAGCAGAAGCTTGTGAATCTGAAATTAGAGGTATGGTTGAAGATCCTGAAGCAGGAAGTATATACTCAGGAAAAGTAACGAGATTAACAGATTTTGGTGCTTTTATTGAAATTCTTCCTGGAAAAGAAGGTTTATGTCATATTTCAAAAATTGCTAAAGAAAGAGTACAAAAAGTTTCTGATGCTTTAAAAGAGGGACAAGAAGTTAAAGTTCGATTAATTGAAGTTGATCGAATGGGAAGACTTAATTTAAGTATTGTAGATGCTGATAACCCTGATTGGAAACCATCAACAAGTAGTGGAAACTCAAGACCTCCAAGAAGTGGAAACGATAGAAATAATAAAAGACAATAAGATATAGGCAGCTAAATAGCTGCCTTTTTTAATAGGATTATATGGAAAGAGTAACAGTAAAATATAGTGGTAATTATCCAACATATCAGACAACACATGCTGCAGGTGCGGATATAAAAGCATTTTTAAAGGAAGATATTGTAATTAAGCCATTAAGTAGAACTATCGTACCTACCGGTATTTATTTAGAAATCCCAGAAGGTTTTGAGGCACAAATTAGACCAAGATCAGGGTTAGCAGCAAATTATGGAATAACAATACTTAATTCTCCTGGAACTATTGATTCAGATTATAGGGGTGAAATAAAAGTTATTATTATTAACTTAAGTAATAATGATTTCATTATTAAAAATGGAGATCGTATAGCTCAAATGGTTATAGCACCTGTATTGCAAGCAGATTTTATTCAGACAGATAATTTAGATGAAACTGAAAGAGGTGCTGGTGGTTTTGGTTCGACAGGCATATAAACTATTTTTATTTCTTTTTTTATTCTCATGTGCTACAGAAAATTCAAACGTTAATAGAATTCTTAAATCTAAAGAAATTAAACACAGAATTGAAAAAAAATATTCACCTCAAGAAGATAAAACTCTTATTCCCGGAAATCAAAGTGATAACTTGAGTGATAATATACTTTCAGAAGGTACCGTTTCTTGCCTTATGTTATCAAATGATGATTTATGGATTGGGATGTTAGGTGGAGCAATTTATAGGTATAACGTTTTTACAAATGAAATAAAAAAATTTTTAGATGAAAAATATACAATCGTAGATTACTCAATTAAAAAAATAGTGGATACAGATGAATTTATATATGCGTTACAATCAAACAAGATAATTAAAATAAATAAAAAAAAAGAAACTATAGAAGAAATTTATTTTCCAGATAATTTATACAGAAGCTCTGATATGGTCTTAGGGGATAAAAAAATATATTTATCAACTTTAGGATTTGGTCTATGGGAAGTTGATTTAAATAATAATAATTTCATCCAAATAGAGAGTAATATAGAATTCATTTCATCTCTTTTATTTAAAGATCAGCAACTGTATATAGGTTCAATGGATAATGGCCTCTATATACTTAACATTCCTAAAAATAAAATTGAATCCAGGCTAAAATATCCATTAAAATTATTTCGTAAAAATATTCTATCCATAATTATTATAGATGATATGCTAATTCTAGGAACACAAAAAAATGGTATATTAAAATGGAATTTTAAGGATAACATACTTACAAATACATACGAAAAAGATTATGTATCATCAATTTCCAAAACCAGTGAAGATTATTTTATTGCATCACTTATGGGAAAAGGAATTTTAATAAACTTTATTAACAATGATGAAAAACTACTTACAATAGATAATTCCCTTGTCACTAATAATATAACTTCTGTAATTTTATTTAACAATTTATTAATTTATGGTACCATTAAAAAAGGTATTCAAGTTCAGGAGTTGCAAAAACTATAATGGAAAATAAGTTAATAATTAGTAAATATTTAATAAAAGAAATATTATTCTCTTTTATTATCAGTTTTTTATTTTTCTTTTTTGTTTTTTTTGTGAATCAAATACTTTTTATAATGAGTAAGATGTTAAAAGAGATGCCTTTTATTGAAGTATTAAAACTTGTTTGGTACTCATTACCTATAGTAATAGCGTTATCATTCCCATTTGGTGTTTTAGTTGGTTCTCTTATGGCAATAGGGAAGTTATCCTTTGATAATGAAATTCTGGCATGTTTATCATCAGGGATATCTTACTTTAAAATATATCTACCTTTAATTTTCATTGGTGTTATATTATCTCTTATTTCGTTTATTATAAACGATTATTTGCAACCATTGGGTAATGCCAAGTCAAAACAACTAAGAAGAGAACTGATACAAAGAAACCCTGACTTAATATTGAAACCATTCTCTACTAAAATATATAAAGATAGAGTTATTATAAATGGGGATGTAAATAAAGATACAGGAATTGAAGATATTGTTATAATTGATAGAAATGAAGATAATGAGCAAAGGGTAATATTTGCGAATCATGCAAGCATGTTAGATGGAGAATTACAAAAAGGATTATTAACATTATCACTAGACAATGTATTTTCACTCTCTGCAGACCAACATACAAAAGATGAGTTTGAATATTTTACTAGCGATTACATGAAATACAATATATTATTCAACGATATGCAAACAACTAATACATCAATCACCCCTGAAGAGATGCGTAGTATTGATATTTATAAAGGGATATCTAATTTAAACAATGAATTAAAGTTAACAGAGAATGAAAAAAAACAAGCGTTAAGCAATTTATACTACCAATTAAAAGATGAATATAATGAGCTTAAAGACCAAACTATAATAAATAAAAATGATTTATCAAAAATTAAACGACTTTTTAATGATTATAATAGAAATCTTAAACCAGCGAATAGAACAAGAGAACTACTTAATTGGAAAATTGCTCTTTATCAAAAAATACTTATTCCATTATCATGTTTGTTTTTTTTACTATTGGCATTTCCATTGGGAATAACAAATAGAAGAAGTGGGAGAATGATGGGATTTGGAGTGGGTTTATTTATTACAATAGTTTACTGGTCTCTTTTAATGGGAACTAAAATATATGCATATAAAGGCATTGGTAATACTTTGTTTATTATGTCACTACCAAATCTTTTTGTTATAATTGTTACTGCGGTAATAATTCCTATAAGGTTTAAAAAATAATGAAATATCTTCACAAAATGTTAATTAGTTTATTTATTCCAACATTTATTGGTGCTCTATCTTTTTTTGTATTACTTTTACAAGTAATAGATTTATTTAGTAATATATCACAATATATAAATGAAGAAGTGCCATTAAAAGTCATATTGCAGATTGTGATTTTCTACATACCCAAAGCTATAAATACATCTTTACCAATGGCTTTATTATTTTCTATATCATATACAATGGGTAATTTATATTCAAATAATGAATTAATTGCCATTTTTTCATCGGGAATAAAACTTATTAGATTTGTTTATCCTCTTATTTTATTTGGATTAATTCTAAGTATATTCGGATTTTATTTTGATAATAAAATTGTAATTAGTACATATAGTAAAAAAAATGAGTTGCAAGATAGGGCTTTAAGTGTAGTAAAATCCTTTGATAATCATAATGTGGCATTAACAAATAAAAGCAGAAATATTATCTATTATATAAAATTCTATAACGATAAAAATGAAACATTATCAGATATTATAATTATAGAGAGGGATAATTTAAATAATCTAGTAAAAAGAATTGATAGCAAAATAGCCTATTGGAATAATGGTGTCTGGGAATTTAACGATGCGTTAATATACGAAAAAAAAGATGGTGTTGAGCATTACACTGTAACTGTAGAAAAAAAATATATGGATGAAAAACTAAATTTACCACCTGTTAGTTTTAAAGACCCTGTAAAAGATATATCAGAAATGACTCTGCAAGAGTCCAGAGAGTGGATACAGCTATTAGAATCCACTGGAAAAACACAAAGAGCTCTCGAAGCCTATATGGAATATTTAAAAAGATATTCAATGACATTAACACCACTAATTGTAGCATTTCTATCATGTGCATTAGGAGGAAAGTTTAAAAAGAATGTTCTACTAATGAGTTTACTATCGTCATTATCAATATCTGTATGTTATTATGTATTTCAAATGATTACAGTAGAAATTTCACTACGTGTAGAAGAAATACCAGCTTTAATGGGTGCTTGGGCACCTTTTATTATATTCACAGTAATAGGTTTAGTACAATTTAAAAATGCTAAAACCTAAATAGGAAGTATAAATGTTTACACCTTTAACAAAAGATAAAAATACAAATGCACGTACAGGAATAATGCATTTACCACATGGAGATGTTCAAACTCCTGCATTTATGCCTGTTGGTACTAATGGAGCCGTAAAAGCACTAAACCACAAATCACTAAAAGAGATGGGTTACGATTTAATATTAGGAAATACTTATCATTTATATTTAAGACCAGGTTTAGATGTTATTAAAAATGCAGGAAGTTTACATGATTTCACAACTTGGGATAGAAATATATTAACAGATTCTGGAGGTTTTCAAGTTTTTTCTTTAGCTGAATTTAGAAAAATTTCAGAAGAAGGAGTTAAATTCAGGTCCCATATAGATGGATCATATCATATGTTCACACCAGAAAATGTTATTGAAAAACAAGAGATATTTAGATCTGATATTTTAATGATGCTAGATGTTTGTACTCCTCCGGGAATTGGTGAAAGAGAGGCAAAAGAAGCTCTTGAGATAACAACACGATGGGCCAAAAGAGGAACGAAAAGATGGCATGAAAGATCTGAAGGCTATGATGGTAAACTTTTTGCTATAGTTCAAGGTAATTTTTATAAAAATTTAAGAAAACAAAGTGCTGAGGAACTTCTTGAATTAGATACACCAGGTATAGCAATTGGAGGATTATCAGTAGGTGAAACTCCAGAAGTATTTCATGAATATCTTTCTTATACGGCACAGTTTCTTCCAAATGATAAGCCTAGATATGTAATGGGAATAGGAACACCTGATTATATTTTATCTGCTGTTGATAGTGGAATTGATATTTTTGACTGTGTTTATCCAACCAGAATTGCAAGAAACGGAACTTTTTTTACTAGAGATGGATTAGGTATGTTAAAGAATGCTCAGCATCAATTCTCTTTATTGCCTTTAGATCCTGAGTGTAATTGTCCTGTTTGCAAGCAATACTCACGGTCTTATATGAGACATCTATTTAAAGCAAAAGAGATGCTGGGTCCTATGCTGGTTACCGAGCACAACCTTTATTTCCTTGCCAATATGATGAAAGAGGTTCGTGAAGCAATCACAGCTGGAAATTTTGATTTATACCGGAAAAATTTTATAAAAAGATATATGGGGTCATAATGAAAAAAATATTAGTAATACTCTTAATCCTTTTAAACTGTAATAATTTATTTAGTGAAGAGAAAACAATAACTCAAGAGAGAAAAGAGACTTTACTATATGGAATCGATACTCAAATTAAAGAATTGTTGACTCAGTTTAAAAAGGAAAAAACTGAAGGATTTGAGGAAGAATTACTAACTATTTTAAATACAACATACGATGAAAGCATTAAATCAATGATTTTTGATCTATTCATAGATTTAGAAATTAAATCTGGAGAAATGGAAGCTCTCAAAATTATAGATGCAATTGAATATGAAGAAGATTTCAATGATTCATATGCAATTGCATGTTTAAATTATCTAAGTGAAATAAATTCTGAAAAAGCAATACAAAAAGTAGAATTTCTTCTTGATAACGATAATAAATCTGTTATTTCATCAACATTAAAACTAATTGGTAATAACAAAGTAAAAAAAACTGAAGATACATTATTAAACATGCTGGATAAAGATGATACAGATGATACTTTATATGTTTTAATTATAAAAACATTAGGAGAAATTGAATCCCAAAAAGCTTTGGAAAAATTTACTCCTATTTTAAATGATGAAGACGAAGAGACATCTGTAAGAACTGCAGTATGTTATAGTTTAGGTGAAATTGGAGATCCTAAATCTATCCCAGTGTTAAAAAATGCTCTACAAAACAGAACTAATTATTTACTTAGAAAAAGTGCTCTTGAAGCACTAACAAAATTCACTTTTGTGGAATTAGATGATATTTTAATTGCGACACTTAAAGATAATCAGTGGCAATTGAGAGAAGCTGCAATTAAAAGTTTAGGTGAACGAAAAGTAGAAAAAGCATTTGAAATTTTAAAATATAAAGCTAATAACGACCCAGAAGCAAAAATAAAAAAAAGTGCACTTCAAGCAATAGGTGACATAAATAGTGATGAATGTCGTGATTACCTAAAAGAAATATTTTTGGATGATAAAGCACCTGAAAGTAGTAGGTTAGTTGCTTCAGATAAACTTATTGAGCATAATGTTGATTGGATATATCCATCACTAGAGAACATGTTTAATGAGAAAAATGGTGAGAAAAAAAAACCTGTATTAGATTACACTTTAAAACTATTTTCAGAAAAAAAGTATAACTATGGAAGTAATTTATTAGTAAAGTTATTAAATCATGAAAATTTTGTTTATCAAATTTATGGAATTAAAGGCATTGGACTAAATAAATTCACCGAACACAAAGAGAAGATTAAAGAATTATCTGAAAATTCTAAAAATAATAGTGTTAAGAAAAATGCATTAACAGTTTTAGAAACGCTTTAAAAAAACATTATTAGGTAGACAGAATATATATTATCAGAAGTAAATTACATTTAATTTTATTTGGAGTTTATTTTAATTCTTAATACTTTATCAAAAGCATTAGAGAAATTTTGTATATCTTTTGCATTAAATCTACTAGTTGACTCAGTCACTAAACCTAATTCTCTAGCTTCTTGCATAAAGTCTCTAACAGACAATCGTTCTTTTATATTCTCCTCAGTATAAATAACACCTCTATCATTCAAAACGACAACGCCCTTAACTACTAATTCATCAGCTAATGGAATATCTCTTGTAATAGCAACATCATTACATTCTATATTATCTACAATAAATCTATCTGCACTTTGAGAATCAGCACTAGTTATTACTTTTGATAAAAAAGGATGTAATCTAACAGGAATTTCTCTATTAGCAACATAAACAGACTCAATTTCTAATCTTTTAGAAGCTTTAGAAATTATATCTCTAATTTTTATAGGACATGAATCGGCATCAACCCATATCTTCATATTTATAACTCTCCGGTGTCTTTCAAATATAGTTCAAACATATCAAATAATATTGGATCTACTTTAATTTCATCGGATAAGAAATGATCCCTAATAAATTCAACTGCTTCTTTTGGTGTGCATGGATTTCTGTATTTTCTTCCTGGATCTGTTAATGCATCATAAACATCAACAATTTCTAGTAATTTTGCTGGGAAAAAACATAAAGCTTCTCCATTATATACTTCATGCAAAGAATAAGATATACAATATTCACAAGTATGTCCATCGGGATATTTTCTATTAATAAATTCTCGAAGTGGTCCATACCCTGAATCATGTCCATAATACTCATGATGAAAACCAGCAATTGCTGAAACGACAGGTGGATATACTGTCCTTTTTAGAAGCTCATTAAAACCATTCGTAACATGAGCCTCTATTCTATCTTTAACATAACCTTCAGCACCTTCAAAGTACTCTAAATCAACCTGCTTACCTATGTCATGTAGCAAGAAACCTACCCCTATTGCATTTGTTTCAAGATCAGAAATAGATGTCATACCACCTCTAAAAACTCTTTCCAGTTTCATAATATTAAAATTAGCCTTTGGCAGTAATTTTTCATATTTATCTCTATATTTAGATTCAAATTGAACCCTGAGTTTTGCTGCATAACCAGAATTAATTAATTTATTGTAATATTGAAAAAAAGATAAAGACATTATAAATACTCTAATCATGTGATTTATGGTAGAACCGTTAGATTTTTGCACAATATCTGAAAAAATTGAAAAACCACCTGTAAAATCAGTCATTAAATTTGTAGCAATTTTTACAATTTCAGATGTTTCAGCAACTGAAGATTTAGATATCTCCTTAGCCTTTTCAGGTGTTAATTTCATAAGATCATCAAATATAACTTTGTTAAGCATTATAGAATCTTTAGTGCCTGATATAACTACATTTCCAATTTCAATGTCATCTTTACTTCTTTTTAATTCTAATTGTTTTAATTTCTTTTTGCTTTCTTCTAATGCTTCCAGTCTCTTCTCATTAGACATTTGAACAAGTTCTGGATAATTATCAGTAAAACCTGAAAATGGAACTTGTACATTTTTCCCCCCTGTTGAAAAATTATATATATCCTCTTCTTGAATATAGTATGTCCATTTGCTATCAGTAGTTCTCCAAAAAAAGCCTTCTTTTTTAAACAACTCATTTAGTTGAACTGTTTTTTGTTCCTCTGTATCAAAATTTTTACATAATATTAAAAATGGCTCATTTAGAACACTTTTTACTATTTTATTATCCATTGTATCTAAAACATTTAATGCTATATATTTATTTGCCATCTAATCCTCTTATTCATTAATTGTAATATATTTATAGATAGATTGTTATATAATATTAAAATTTAGCTCTTTCATTTGCCACTAATTGATCACATAATTCATTATATTTATCTCCAGAATGACCTTTAACCCAAAACCATTTAATATTTGCAATATTTGTTAATGAACGCAATGTCATCCAATATTCTTTATTTTTCACAGGTTGTTTAGAAGCTGTTTTCCACCCATTTTTTTCCCAATTAATTATCCAGGATGTAATTCCATTTTTTACATACTGAGAATCTGTATATATGCTGATTTGTTCCTTTAAAGAGTATTCATTGCCTATATATTCTAAGGCTTTAATAACTGCAGTTAATTCCATTTGATTATTAGTGGTCTGATTATCCCCTCCAGATAAGGTTATCTCTTTATTATCAACTAGTATAACAATACCCCAACCACCGGGTCCAGGGTTCCCTGTACACCCTCCATCTGTATATACTTTTATTTCCATTATTTCTCCAATGATTTAAGTTTATTTAAACATTTGTTAAATATTTCATAACAAACCCTTGTATCGTCTTCAGCTCTATGAGAGCTATATACTTCTATGTTTAAATCCTGTGCTAATGATCCTAATTTATAATTCTTTAAACCAGGAAAAGCTTTTCTTGCCAATCTAACAGTATCTACTAATTGATTATTTAATTGTGCCATGTTTAAACGATTTAAAGAAGCATTAATAAAACCTATATCAAAATTTACATTATGTGCAATAATTATAGCATTTCTACAAATTTCATTAAATTTAATAACAATTTCTGTATCAGATACCTGTCCGGTTAACATATTAGTTGTTATACCATTAACTTTTGTAGCATAATATGGGACTTCTATACCTGGATTAACTAAAGTTGAAATACTACTAGTTATTTCTTCATTTTCAATTCGTAATGCAGCCAGTTCTATTATACGATCTGTATTTGCATTTAAACCTGTTGTTTCTAAATCGAAAACAACGAGAGGAAGTTTATTGCAAAATAACTCTTTATAATTATTTATTATATAATTCATTATGGAAATTATCCTTTTCTTTTTAGGACTTATAAATAATAAAAGGAAGATAAAATCTTCCTTTTAAGTAAAAATATATAAAAATCTTATAATTCTCTATATTAAACTTTCTTTACATTAATTGCACATGGTCCTTTTTGACCATCACCAACTTCAAATTCTACAGTATCACCTTCGTCAATGTACCCGTTAACTCCACTTGTATGAACGAAAATATCATTCCCATTAGCCTGAGTAATAAATCCATATCCTTTAGTAGAATTAAACCACTTTACTGTACCTGTTTCCATTATTGCCTCTTTAAAATAAATATATTAATAATATATACATCATCTCTATATTAATCAATATATATATTATGAATTACTCATCATCTGTTCTTAATACTGATAAAAAAGCATTTTGTGGTAGTTCTACACGACCTACCATCTTCATTCTTTTCTTACCTTCCTTCTGTTTTTCAAGTAATTTCTTCTTTCTAGTAATATCTCCACCGTAACATTTAGAAGTTACATCCTTTCTTAAAGCAGGAATTGTTTCTCTGGCAATAATACTATTGCCTATAGCACCTTGAATTGGAATCTTAAACTGATGTCTACTAATTTCACCTTTCAATCTTTTACATACATTCCGAGCCTTTTCATAGGCATTACCCTTGTATACCAAGGCTGAAAGAGCATCTACTACATCTCCATTTAAAAGAATATCCAATTTTACAAGTTCTGTCTCTCTAAATTTGTCTTCTTCGTAATCAAATGAAGCATAACCTCTTGAGATTGATTTTAATTTATCATAAAAATCGAATAAAATTTCAGATAAAGGCATATCATATTTAATTTCTACTCTTTTTGCATCAAGATACTCCATATGAGTTTGAATACCTCTTTTAACAGTACATAAATTCATAATATTACCTAAATATTCTGATGGAGTTATAATTGTTGCTTTGATATATGGTTCTTCTGCAAATTCTATTGTTCCAGGATCAGGGAATTCAGTTGGATTATCTAAATAATATGGCTCTCCACCTTTTGGAGTAATTCTATATCTAACAGAAGGAGAAGTAAGAACAATATTTAACCCAAATTCCCTTTCCAGCCTTTCCTGAATAACTTCCAAATGAAGTAAACCTAAAAACCCACATCTAAAACCTAAACCTAGGGCAGCAGAAGAATCTTTTTCGTACATTAGAGATGCATCATTTAGTCTAAGTTTATCTATAGATGCCTGTAAATCCTCATATTGATCAGCATCGACAGGATATATAGAAGAGAAAACCACTGGTTTAACTTCTCTAAATCCAGCAAGTGGAACTTTACAGGGATTTTTTGTTGTAGTTATAGTATCACCAACCCTAACTTCACTTATATCTTTTATACCTGCAATAATATAGCCTACTTCCCCGGCAGATAATGATTTTTGCTCATCTCTTACTATTTTAAAATAACCAAGCTCTTCAATTTTGTTTTTTTTCTCTGAAGAACAAAACATTATTTCATCACCTAATTTAAGAACACCATCAAATATCCTTACATGCATAATAACACCTTTGTATGGATCATAATGAGAATCGAATATATTTGCTCTAACAGGGGCATCTAAAACACCTTTAGGTTTTGGTATCCATTCAACAATACCTTCTAAAAGCTCATCGATTCCTGTACCCATTTTAGCTGAAACAGGAAATATTAAATCTGAATCCAGACCAAGATCATGATCTATTTGCTCTTTAATTCTATCTATATCAGCACTTGGTAGATCCATTTTATTTACAACAGGTAGGATTTCTAAATCCTGTTCTACAGCCATGTACATATTTGAAAGTGTTTGAGCTTCAACCCCTTGAGTCGCATCAATAAGTAATAAAGCTCCCTCACAAGAAGCAATAGCTCTGGAAACTTCATAGGAAAAATCGACATGTCCCGGAGTATCTACTAAGTTTAGTTTGTACAATTTACCATCTTTACTTTTAAAAGGAATAGTAACTGCTTGGGATTTTATAGTTATTCCACGCTCTCGCTCAATATCCATGGAGTCAAGTAGTTGACTATGAAAATCTCTTGAAGAGATTATCTGCGATTTTTCAATAAATCTATCTGCTAATGTAGATTTCCCATGATCTATATGGGCTATAATACAGAAATTTCTTATTAATTCTTGTTCATCTTTCATATTGACTACTATATATTAAGGGTCAAAACTGTTCAACAAACATCAATATCTTTATATAAATAAATTAGTACTAATTGGAGCTGATATCTGAATTGATTTTTCCCAAAACCCCTCATTTTTACTCTGTATAGAAAATAGTAAAGTTACAACTTCGAAATTCTCATTATATTCCCAATCTTTTATTTTAATAATATCTCCAGTTTGTAATTCTAACTCATCAGCAATAGTTCCTGGGTACACATCATTTACTAAATACTCTTTATCCCAAAGTATTCTTCCTGTAAATTCAATGTCCATACCAAACAAAGGTCTGTATAAATTATCTTTGGAATCACTATCAATTAATGTAGGTATAACTTCATTTGGTCTTTTTGATAAACTCATTTTCACTACGTAATTCTCTGAATTCCTAGTATATTTCAATTCTACTATTTGATTCTCTTCTAAAGAATAAATATAATCTTGAGCATCAAGAATTGTATTAAATTCAAAATTATCAATTGACTCAATTATGTCACCTTGCTGTAGTCCAGCGTAGAAACCTGGTGATCGATCTTTAATATAAATAACTTCAAGATGTTTTTTACGTTCTGTTAAACCAACACCTAACCACACATGGTCAATCTTATTACCATTATACAGATTTAATAGCTTTGATTCTAAATATCTAACAGGAATAGCAAAGTTCACACCTTCAAAATCTTCAATTCCAGCAAATACAATATTGGTAACCAAAAAATCATCATTTATTAGTGGACCTCCACTATTACCAGGATTTATTGCACTATCAATTTGTATAACAGATCCTAATTCTAAAAAACGCCTTTTTGTGGCTGAAACATTTCCTTTTGTAACAGTACTACCTAACCCCCCAGGAGAACCAACTGCTGTAACTCTATCACCAACAGAAATTTCTACATTCTCAAAACTATAAACAAAATTAGGGATTACCGAAACTTTAATTAGGGCCAAATCCATTATAGGATCCCAGCCAATAACTTTAGCAGGAATTTTATCTTTTGAATCATTTAATTTTATATATAATTTAGAAACTCCCTCATATTCAGGATCAACACAAGACTCTATAACATGATAATTAGTTACAGCATAGCCCAATTTATCAATAAAAAATCCACTACCAACAATAATATCCTGACTACCTACACCATTATTAAATGTAATACCTTTATTAACATAAATAGTTATTACACCATCAATAAAATTTTTATCAGAATTTTTAAGTGTTATTTCAAGGTTTCTATTTGTTAATTCATTAATTAATAATTGGAAGTCTGCAGGTGGTGAAATTTTACTATATTCTTCATATAATAGTAATAATTCGGAGTCGCTAAAACTTGTATATACAAGTTTCTTTTCCCCAAGTAAAACACCAGATTTTTTTAATTTACTATCTAAATTATCAATTATAAATTCATATAAATATAAATTAAAATCA
>JAFGYD010000209.1 GCA_016936295.1 Spirochaetales bacterium
GTTTGTTGCAAAACAAGACCCCATAAATAAAACCTTAAAGTCACTCTTAATTTTAAAGTCAGGCGAAGGTATTTCTATATCTGTAATCATTTTACTTTGTAATTCAATATTCATGTTCTTCATTATATTCTATTCGTATCGACAATTATAGCCCAATCACCTATAATGTTTTTGATTATAGTAGGAAGATATAAATGAAATTTAGCGAATACGCATTTAGTGCGGAAATTAAGAGCGGGATAGAGAAGGCAAACTTTATCGAGTGCACACCCGTTCAGGAAAAAACCTTTAATTTTATATTAGAAGGTAGAGATGTGTATGCACAATCTCAAACAGGTACAGGAAAAACAGCAGCATTTTTAATATCAATATTTCATTTGTTACAAACAGAAAAGTACTTAAACAGAAAGGCATTGGTTGTTGTTCCAACAAGGGAATTAGCAGTTCAAATTAAAGAAGAGGCAGACATCCTAGGACAGGATTTAACTTTTAAAACTGGCTGTTTCTACGGTGGAACAGGGTACAAAACCCAGGAAAGTGTTTTAGATGAAGGTGTTGATATTGTAGTTTCTACACCAGGTAGACTTCTTGATTTTAGTAAACAGGGAAAAATCAACTTTAAAGATTTTTCAATATTGGTTGTTGATGAAGCAGATAGACTTTTTGATATGGGTTTTGTTGATGATATTAGACGAATTTTTAATGCAACAAAGAGTGTGGAAGATAAAATTACACTTTTATTTAGTGCTACAATGAATCCATCTGTAGGTAATATTTCCTGGGAATATATGAAAAATCCCGGAGAAATTTTTATCGAAGCTGAACAACTTACTGTTGAGGCCATAGACCAAGAGCTTTATCATGTAGGTAAAGATGAAAAAATGAGTGTTCTTCTTGGTCTATTAAAAAGGGAAAATCCAGATTCTGCAATTATTTTTACAAATACAAAACATATGGCTCATGAAGTTTCAAAAAGATTGGAACATAATGGATATAATAATGCATATTTAATGGGTGATCTGCCTCAGAAGAAAAGATTAAGCATTGTTAATAACGTTAAAGAAGGTAAAATAAAATTTTTAGTAGCAACAGATGTTGCTGCACGTGGTCTACATATAGACGATTTATCATTAGTAATCAACTTTGATGTTCCTTTAGATAGCGAAAATTATGTTCATAGAATAGGTCGAACAGCAAGAGCAGGTAAAAGAGGGAAGGCAATAACCTTAGCATGTGAAAATTATGTTTATAGTCTCTCTGGTATTGAAGAGTATATAGATCTAAAAATTCCTGTATTCCCAACAACAAATGATCTTTTTGAGGAAGATACTAGTGCACACCTAAGATTTAGTTTGAATGAACATAAAAATAGGGGTAGGGATTCCAGGGTGAATAACTCTTCTAATTACAAAGATGGTAAAAGAAAAGATTATAAAACTAAGGATTTTAAACCTAAAGAGAATAAGCCAAAATCTAAGGATTTTAGTAAGGAAAGTGATTCCGAGAGACTAGCTCGATTAAGAAATAGTGTTATGAGTGTGTCTGGTAAAAATCCTTTGGATACAGATTTTAATTCAGATACTTCAACTGTAAAAAAAGGGCCTAAAAGTAAAAATATACAGGGTAAAAACATTCAAAACAAAAATACTCAGAATAAAAATCCTAAAAAGAAATATGATAAAAGAAATAAACCAGTTTCTAAAAATTCAATGGAAGGAATTCCTAGAGTATCTTCAGAATCTAAGGTTGAAGATAGACTAGCTTATTATAAGAAAAAATATGGTGAAGATTTTAAACCATCTCCTTCAATGAAAGAAACAAAAAAAGTTCCTGCAAAAAATCAGCAAGCAAAGGTTGAGAAGAAAGGATTTATTAGTAAAATAACTTCAATTTTTAAGAAGTAATTGAAAAGAAAAGGGAGAATCTACCTGTAGGTTCTCCTTCTTTTCTATGAGAATAAAAGTTTTTATTATCACAATATGTACAAATGTCCATGATCTCAATATTTTCTTCTAATATACCTACAGAAATTGCTTGGTTTTTATTAATCTCTTTTAAATTTAAATAGTATTTATTATTTTTAACATGCCCTTCACCTGTTAATGGGTTAAAATTTTTGTATAGTTCTTCTGATACATTATAACAACACTCTCCAATAGATGGACCTATTCCCATAAGTAAATTCGTACTATCAGAGTTATAGTCTTTTTTTAGAATTTGAACAGCATTATATATAATTTTTTCAAATGTCCCTTTCCAGCCACAGTGAAGTACTGCTCCGACGTTGTTTTCTTTGTCATAAATAATTATAGGGACACAGTCTGCAACATAAATATTAAGAAGTAACCCCGCTTCATTTGTTATAAATCCATCACATTCAAAATTATTTAAGTAATTATCATTATTTACTTTTGCTATTTTTGAACCGTGTACTTGTGTCGCATATATATATTTATCAAAATCTACATTTAATAAAGAACATAATAATCTTCTATTTTTATCTACAATATCAGGATTATCTCCAGTGTGAGTTGCTAAATTAAAACTACTATATTGCCCATTTGAGAATCCCCCATTTCTGTTAGTAATTCCACAATTTATTGGTAGGTTACTAAATATTTTCCAATTAAGAATATTAGAACTTACTGATTTCATCTAAAATTTTCTCTGACATCACTGCATACATCTTATCTTCAATTTTATTTAGATATTTTTTTGCACTAACGTAATCATTGTTATTATAAAAATTTACTCCAATAGAGTAATAGACTATATCCTTTGGAGCATTTTTATCTAAGGATAATGAGAAATGTGAGTATGCTAAATTATATTCTAATAATTTGCTATAACATAATCCTGCATAATATTCGGGACTATAATTCTCTGGTTGTTTTTGAATTGCTTCTAAAAATATATCGAGACTCTCTTTATATTTATTATCTATGTATAGCTCTATTCCTTCATTCATTAGGTCTGTATAGTTTTTTGTAGACTCTATATAGTTTTTAAGATTTTCATCTAAATTTAATCTATCCAGAATCTGTTCAATCAAAATGTTTTTAGGTATCTTAGTTTCATATTTTAATATTGATAAAATATCCCAAAACGCTCTTTTACTCTCGTCAACACCGGAATTTTGCAGATAATCTATTAATAACCAGGAGAATTCATTAGAACTGTTTTGGTCTTTTCTTATAGAAGAGTAAATATCACTATAATTCCCTTTTTGCTTAATAGAATCTAATAATTTGTCATTATTACCCTCATTGTAAGTGGCTATTCCAAATGCCATCCAGTTTGGTATTTCTGAAGAATATCTATTTAAATAATTTAGGGTTAGATGAAATTTTAAACTGTTAAAATCAAAGTCATTTGACTTATAAACAATTGTCTTATCCTGATTGTTATACAATACAAATATAAAATCATCCCTTAGCGGGATATTAAGATCGGTTAATAATTTATTATATTCCTCTTTGTTTTCAACTATCTCTAAATTATATTCAGGGCTTTGCTGAGTTGTATTTAGTCTTAAAAAATTATCGAGATAATTATAAAACTCATTGGAAAATTTAATTATTTCCGAATTGGTTACCTCAACAGAAAACAGATGAATATTAAGACTAAGAGCAGTAATTAGTAATATAATTTTTTTCATATAATTTTGTCCTACTTATGGGAAATTTGATCTATTGTTATATCTACTTCATTTATAATAATTCCAGTTAAACGCTCTATACTCTCTGTAATATACTTTTGTAGATTATGAAAATTACCTGATAGTTGCTCTCCAAAGGAAACATTTACAAATAGTGATATATTATACCCCTGTTGGGTTTGGGTTACTATAATTTTTTTTACCTTTATGCTTGAGCTATGCTCATCAACGCAGTGAAGTACCATTTGGCTTAGTGCTGCTTCAGAAATTGATACGGCACCCCTGTCTTTTTGATTAAATATTGGTCTTACTACCGATTTTTCAACGAACTTCTTATTCTTTTTTCTAGAAAAAAAGACTTTAATTGAGTCGTAAAAAATATGTGCATAATCTCTTTTTACTTCAATTGACGGGACAGGTATAACATGTTTTCCCTCTTTTGTTCTGGAATGTATTGCTTTTTCTATCTCTTCTTTACTTGCTATATCCTCAATTTGAATATACGTAGATATTTCTGGAAGTTCCAGACGTTCTGCTATTTTAGCAACCATTTTATTGGATGTCCCAATTAGTAAAATCTTTTTAAATTTAATAGTTTTTAATTTTGCAATTATATCATCTTTATGGGATGGATTATCAAATAAAGCTGTTTTTATAGCTCCCATATAGGCATCTTCTTTTTTTGCAGATTTCCCAGCAATGATTTTTTCATTATATATTAATAAGCCATCATCTATTAAAAGATCAATTTGGTATTTCTTTGCTAGTAATCCAGCTCTAAAACTTTTACCAGTCCCACTTCGTCCGACTAATGCATAAACTTTTACACCTTTAAGCTTCCAACTGAATGATTTGAAAATGTTCACTACTTTTTTAACTCCTTAATAACTAATGTTTCTGCCAAAGAAATTTCATCTTTTGTGAATAAATTTCTTAATAATGAACCAGATGTATTACTTAAATTTAATAAAACATTATCTTCATTTACAATATCACTCTTTTCAAGAAAAGTTAACGAGATTGCTGATAAATAGTACCCTTTAACTAACGATTTACTATTATATTTAATATCACCTAATAAAGGTCTATTATGTATAGCACATTGCACCCTTATCTGGTGAGTTCTGCCTGTCTCTATTTTTATTAAAGCTAAAGTTGCATTATTTTTGTTTAATAGTGGTATGAATGTTGATATTGCTAATTTTCCATCCTCAGATTCAAAACTTTTTTTACTTTTTTCATCTCTGGATAAATTGTCCCTAAATGTTTCAGTTTTTGTAAATACCCCATCAACAATTGCTACATAGTACTTTTCTATTAGATTATTTGTTAGCATATCTGTAAAGGTTCTTGCGCCGTGTAGAGATTTACTAAAAACAATAATACCTTCGGTATTACGATCTAAACGGTGTAGAGGTCCAGGAGAAAAAGAAAGGCTTTTTTCAACCTTATTTACTAAATACTCACGCACCAATACATCCAGACTCACTTTATCGCCATGGACTAATAAACCTGGTTCTTTATTATAAATTAATAAATGATTGTTTTCTAATATAATTCTCTTTGTATTTAATTTCTTAGCGGATTTCTCAATTTCAGTTTTAGTGTTTCCTAATAGAAGAGGTTTATAAATCCAAAGCTTATCATTTAAAGAAACACGGTAACTCTGTTCTGTTTTTTTAGAATTAATACGAATATCACCAGATCTTATGTGTTTGAAAACCTGGGCTAATGGCATTTCAGGTAGAAACCTTCTAATTATATTATCAACTCTTTTTTCAACATCGTTTACACTTATAATAAACTCTTTATATTTTGAATCATTCACTTGTAAAACATACTTATTTGCAATGTTTTTGGCAACTACCTTTTAAAAATAAACTCTTGACAAGCAGGTAGAGTATAAAGGAAACTTACTTATGATTAAAACAGGATTTAAAGTTATACTCGTATTAGTATTTATATTACTATCAGTATATTTTTATAAGCAACAAACGAATTTTCAATTTTGGAAAAATTATACTCCATTAATTTTAAATTCCCAGGAGGATGTTAATAAAGCTGCAACTTTATTATCTGATAATGGATTTTCTGATCTATTTTATAAGGATGTAGTTACTTTAGGTATTAATAGTTATTTGGATATTAACGAGTACACGTTACGTGAAATTAGTGAGAGGATTGATACTAATGATTACCGTAATGATCCATTTATTAGAAGTATTGAAAACTTATTTAAGACAGGAGATGGTTCTAATTTTATACTTTATGTTAAAATTAGGGGTAGAGATCTTTTATCAAATTATAAAATCTATAAAATATTAAATGATAATGCTATATTATTTAATATTGGGAACCCCCTTCTTATTAGGAGTATATTAAATTATATTAGCTTTATATTAATGCTCTTAATTTTTTCATTTGGCTCAAAAACAAGAAGTATTATATCCCTAATTGTTGGTGTCTTAGCATATTTCTTTATGGATGTATCGTCATTTTATAACTATTTAAGTTTTGTTTTAGGATATTTTATTTTGATTATGCTAGTTGAAACTTTTTCATTTTCAAATGCATATATTAAAAGAAATAATATAGGATTAAGCCGAATAATTATAATTATTTTAATATTTACAATACCATCCATAATTCCTAATTTTGGTAATTTTAATAAGTTAATATATTCACCAGATCCACAAGATGGTAAAAGTTACAGTTACGAAACTTTAAATGCACTTTTTAGTGAAGAATCCCCTAATTTAAGTAATTATTTTTCCCATTATTCCTATCAACGAAGCTTTATATATGGGTATAAATATATGTTTCCAACTTATAAAAACTCTGTTACAATAAATGAGTTTAATAGTGATGGTTTAAATCTCAACTTAAATGAAAAAATTATTTTCCAGTATGATGATGTTTTTCTAAAAGATTTTCTTGAGTATTGTTCAAGTACAGAACTAGGGAAATTTTATCTGGACTATGGTGTTCCTTTTAATCTTGAATTGAAATCATTTGTATCTCTGTATTTGTTAAAAAATGAGTATAGGAATGTAGTAATTTTAGCTTTTGCTATGTTAATTACTTCTCTGTTTTTTAAAAAAAACAGAAGTAAAAATAAGTATTAGGTGTTATATGAAATTAAAGAGTTTTCCAAAGGGAGGAATTCATCCTCCACATAGAAAGAATAGAGTTTATAGTAGCGACGACTTAAATGCATCACTACCTAAAATAGCGGTTATTCCACTATCTCAACATATTGGGGCTCCTGCTAAATGTGTTGTTAATGTAGGGGATATAGTAAAAGAGGATGATCTGCTTGGTGAAGCTACCGGTTTTGTTTCATCTAATATACATGCTTCTGTTCCTGGTGAAGTTATAGAAATTAAAGATCAGTTTCTTCCTAGTGGCCGTGTTAGCAAGGCAGTTGTTATTGAAACTAAGGGTGAATTCTCAAGATTAGGTAAAGATCTTGACAAGTACACATGGGAAGATTTAAGTAATGCAGAGTTAATACAGATTGTTAAAGATGCCGGTATAGTAGGAATGGGAGGAGCAACTTTTCCAACCCATGTGAAACTTACTCTTCCTGATAATGTAAAGTTAAAACACTTAATAATTAATGCTGCAGAGTGTGAGCCATATTTAACAAGTGACCATGTTCTAATGCTGGAATGTAGTAATGAAATTACAGAAGGTTTAAAGATTCTAAAAAAAATCCTAGATCCTGAATATATTCAAGTAGGTATGGAGATAAACAAAGAAGATGCCGGGGATAAATTAACAGAATCTTTTAAACTGGCTAATTTAGATGCATCAGTTGTTTTTCTTAAAAATAAATATCCACAAGGGGCTGAGAAAAATCTGGTAAGAGCTATTATTGGTAAAGAAATACCATCTGGAAAACTCCCAATTTCTGTTGGTGTTATTAACTTAAATATTTCTACAGTTTATGCCATATATGAAGCCGTAGTTCTTCATAGACCTCTAGTTGAACGATTTATAACTATAGGTGGAGGTGCTGTAAAAAATCCAGGAGTATACAGGGTACGAATTGGAACTTCAGCTAGGGCTTTAATTGAGGAGTGTGGTGGTTTTAACGAAGAGCCTGTTAAAGTTATTTTTGGTGGACCAATGATGGGATTTACCGTTTTTGATTTAGATGTTCCTGTAACAAAGGGTACTTCTGGAATTATTGCTTTAACCGCAAAGGAAGTAAAAAGCGCTAATACAACAAACTGTTTAAAATGTGGTCGATGTATAGATGGTTGTCCAATGGGGTTAGTTCCATCAAGGTTATATAAATTAATAGATCATCACCAATTAGACGAAGCTATTAAAAGTGGCTTAAATGACTGTGTAGAGTGCGGATCTTGTGCATATAATTGTCCGGCACATCTATTTCTAGTACAGAAGTTTAGGGCAGGAAAGTCTATAGAAAGAAGAAGTAAAGGAGCTAAATAAATATGGATAAATTAAAAGTTTCTTCTAGTCCCCAGTTTCATAATGGTGATTCAACTTTCTCTGTTATGTGGAGTGTATCACTCGCTTTGTTACCTTCAACTATTTGGGGATTTATAGTATTTGGATTATCTTCTTTATGGATAGTCGTTGTTTCAATTTTGTCTGCTCTCTGTGGAGAATATATTCTTAATAAAATATATAAAAAAAATACATTAAATGATGGAAGTGCATTTTTAACAGGATTATTAATTGGAATGAATATGCCTCCTATGATGAATGGATTCGCTTGGTTATACGTACCTATAGGAGCATCTTTTTTTGCTATTTTTATAGTTAAATGGGCATTTGGTGGTTTAGGTAATAACTGGATGAACCCTGCATTGGGTGGGCGAGTTTTTGTTTTTTTCTCATGGACAAAGCATATGACTCTTTGGAAAGTTCCAATGACAGATGCGGTAACAGGAGCAACTCCTCTTGGAGCTGTTAAATCAGGTCTTCTAGGTTATAGTGGTTCTGCTTCTGGTCCTCTGGATCTTCTTAATGAGGTGAGTAAGGACTCTGTTTCTTATCTGGATCTGTTTCTAGGTAAAATTGGTGGTTCTATTGGAGAGGTTTCGGCTCTATTACTTTTAATTGGTGCTATTTTCTTAATTATTAAAAAAATTATTAGATGGGAAATTTATGTTCCTTACTTAGTTGTTTTTGCAGTCTTTATATGGATATTTGATGGTAACAGATTTGGAAGTGGTTATTTTTCAGGAGATGTTCTTTTCCATATTTTATCAGGTGGTTTAATACTAGGTGTATTCTTTATGGCAACAGATATGGTTACTTCTCCGTTAACCTCGAAAGGTATGATAATTTATGGTACCGGGTGTGGATTTTTAACATTCTTGTTTAGAATTTATGGAGCAAATCCCGAGGGTGTCTCCCTTGCAATTATTGTAATGAATATTATTGTTCCTTTAATAAATAGATATACTAAACCTAGACTATTTGGTTACGTATCCGATGGGGGAAGTAATGAATAAAATAGTTAGAATTTCTATAAAACTTCTTATTATTTGTGTCGCAGCAGCATTAGCGCTTTCAGTTGTAAATGCATTGACTGCTCCTGAAATAAAAAAACTTGAGGTTGAGGCAAAAATAACTGCATTAGGAAAACTTGTTAACAATGGAAAGGCAGATCCTGAATCAGAGATTATTGTAGAAGGAAACGACTATGTTTCTTCATATTTTACAATTAATAATAATGGTGAAAAGTTAGGTTATATCTTATATCTTAAAGCTAAAGGATATGGTGGTATGATGACTGTTATGGCTTCGTACAAGTTAGATGGTGAATTAATAAATGCTGTCCTAATGAACAACTCTGAAACACCTGGTTTTGGTAAGAAAGCTGAAAAACAGGAGTATATGGAGAAATTTATAGGTAGAGGTAGTGATTTAAAACCTCTTCCTTTATTTAGTTACGAAGTTGAAGAAGATGTTGATACTGTAACAGGGGCAACTATTACATTTATGGGTGTTTCCTCTGTACTTAAAAATGGAAGTGATTTTATTAAAGGAGGGCTAAAATGAAAGTATTTACAAAAGGGTTATTTAAAGAGAATCCTGTTTTTGCAATAGCTTTAGGACTATGTCCAGCACTTGCTGTAACATCAATGGTATGGAATGCTATAGGTATGGGTTTTGGTGTAATTTTTGTTTTGGTTTGCTCAAATTTAATGATCTCATTATTACGGAATTTTATCCCGGATGAAGTTCATATCCCTGCATATATTGTTGTAATCGCATCTTTTGTTACCATAGTAGAGCTTTTAATGAAAGCCTATTTACCATCACTGGCAGCCAGTTTAGGTATCTTCATTCCATTGATTGTTGTAAATTGTGTAATTCTAGGAAGAGCTGAAGCCTTTGCTAGTAAAAATACTCCACTAGATTCTGTATTAGATGGATTAGGTATGGGTATTGGTTTTACTCTTGCATTAATCGCAATCGCTTTAGTTCGTGAAGTTTTAGGTTCTGGCCAGATTACTCTTTTTGAACAGGGAGCTTCTCTGATTCGAATTAAATTAGGCCCTTTAAGTGATAATCCAATAAGAGTTTTTGCATTTCCTGCTGGAGCATTAATTGTAATGGGTTATTTTAAAGCATTATTTGAAACAATTAGTAAAAGGAGAAAATAATGGAAGTTATTTCTGATATAATTGGTATTGTTTTTACCTATGTTTTAGTTAGTAATGTTATCTTAACTCAATTTTTAGGGTTATGTCCTTTTATTGGTGTATCTAAAAATACCGAATCTGCAGTTGGGATGGGATTCGCAGTAACATTTGTAATAACTTTAGCAACACTTTTTACCTGGATGTTATACAACTGGTTATTAGTACCTGCAGGGTTGGAATATTTAAAAGTAATTTCTTTTATTCTTGTTATTGCTTCTTTGGTACAATTTGTTGAGATGTTTGTGAAAAAGAATTCTCCTTCTCTATATAAAGCTTTAGGAATTTATTTACCACTAATTACAACTAACTGTGCTGTAATGGGTATTGCTTTACTTGTTGTAGAAGTTGAAAAACTATCACTTTTTAACAGTGTTTTAGCTGGGTTCTCAGCTGGAATAGGTTTCTTAGTTGCAATATTATTAATGTCTGCTATTAGGGAGCAGTTAGAAATTGAGTGGGTTCCTAAAGGACTTAAAGGAACACCAATTGCATTTATTTCCGCAGGTCTAATGGCTATGGCATTTATGGCTTTTGATAAAGCATTATTAATGAATTTGGTAGGTTAGTTGATGAATATAGTTTTAGGTATATTATTTGCAATAATTTCAATTGGTATTTTAGGGGCATTATTAGGTGCTCTTCTCTCTTTTGCTTCAGAAAAACTTAAGGTTGAAGAGGATGAAAGAGTTAAAAATTTAGAAGCAATTTTACCCCAATATAACTGTGGAGCCTGTGGATATTCAGGGTGTTCAGGTTATGCAGATGCTGTTATTAATGGCGGGGAAGAGATAAATAAATGTACTCCGGGCGGGGAATCATTATTAGTTTCAATATCTGCTCTTTTAGGAGTTGAAGCAACTAATAAAGAGAGAATGGTGGCTCAAGTCCACTGTAGAGGTGGGCAGGAAACTTCTAAAGATCAGTATAATTATGATGGAATTAAAGACTGTAATGCCAAGTATCAATTATATAGTGGTGACAAGTTATGTAAATTTGGTTGCTTAGGGGATGGTAGTTGTATCAATGTATGTCCAGTTAATGCAATAAGCTACGATGAAGATAATTTAGTCTGGGTTGATAAGGATAAATGCGTTGGTTGCGAAAAATGTGTTGATATTTGCCCAACAAATGTTATGAAGATGATTCCATATACTGCTGATTATATAGTAGCATGTTCATCCCAGGAAAAGGGTAAAGATGTAAAAAATAAGTGCTCTGTAGGTTGTATAGCGTGTTCAATATGTGTTAGAAAGTTTCCTGAAGCAGGTTTTGTCGTTGACAAAAACCTATCCAGTGTTGATTATACCATAAAGAGTGATAGAACAGCAGTTTCAGAAGCTTGTCCTGTAAAGTGTATAATACATCCATATAAAGAAAAATAAAGGGTTTTAACGAATATCTATAATGAAGAAAGTAAAACTAATTTTTGGTACTTATAATAGTCAACCTCCCGAAGAAGACAATCATGTTGTTGAAAGATTTTATCAGGATGCTTATAAAACTTTTTTAACAGCTATGTATAATTCATCTTCTATTAAACTTACACTTCATTATAGTGGTGCATTATTTGAATGGATTGAAATTAAACATCCCGAATTTATATCTGTTTTACAAGAAATGGTAAATTCTAAACAAGTTGAATTATTAAGTGGGGGATTTTACGATCCGGCTCTAACATTGCTTCCTGTTACAGATAGAGTAGGTCAGATGGAAAAACTGACTACTTATATTAGAAAAAATTTTGGTAAAAAACCTAGAGGTTCTTTTATTTCTGAATGTGTATGGGATGCATCTTTAGTTTCTAGTTTAAAAACATGTGGATTTGATTATATCTTTTTAAATGATTATCAATTTTTATCCAGTGGTGTTTTACCTGAAAATTTAGCAAAACCTGTGAATACCGAAGATCAAGGTAAAATAGTTACAGTTCTGCCCATAAGTACGAAGTTAACATCTATGTTTTTAAAAAATGACCCTAAAGAGTTAATAGATTATTTACGGGATCAACAACATATAGATGGAGCTTTTTCACTAATAGTAAGGGGTGAAGATCTTTGCAATAAATCTTTATCTGCTCCAGAGATTAAAGCCTGGATTGAAAAATTTAATACTTTACTAGAAGAAAACTCATCATGGATTGAAACAATAACTCCAAGTAGGTTTTTAAAGCAAAATCAAGATGATATTGATCTTGTATATTTCCCACAATTATCTGTTAATGGAATGAGTACTAAACCTCTTCCTCTTCTATGTCAAACAGAATTAAGTAGATTAAATAGACATTTAGATGCTTTAGGAGATGTTTCACACTGGATAAATAGTGGTTTTTTTAAACAATTTTTATCTAGATATATTGATAGTGCATTAATTTATTCTAAAATGATATATATAAATCTACTTTCTAATCAAATAAAAGGTGATCGTTCCAGAAAAAAAACAGCAAAAGAAGAGTTGTGGAGATCCCAGGCTCACTATGTTTATTGGCATGGAAATCATTTAGGAATTTATGATAAAAGACTAAGAGAAAAAACTTATAGATTTCTTATTGAATCTGAAAAAACAACTAGAGAAAAAGGGATATTTAATTCTGGAGTTTCCCATTATGACATAGACCTTGATGGGAAAAAAGAAACTCTTTACCAAGGAGATGTATATAACGCTTATGTTTCATGTAAGGGGGGTATAATTTTTGAGTTGGATTTTATTAAGAATAGTCGAAATTTATTAGCAACTGTTATGAGAATAGAAGAGTCTTATCATAGGGACTTGGAATTTAAAACAGCATTCGATACTTATCCACGAAAGATGTTCCATGACCACTTTTTTGCACCTGATATTACTCCTGAACAATTCAATAGTCATGAGTATAAAGAATGCGGAAATTTTATTATGTATAATTATGAATATGATAGCTTAAATAGAGAAAATAATAGTGTTGCTTTAGTCGCTAAAGGTACTGTTGATAATTTAACTACAGCTATAAATTTATCAATCCATAAAAAATATAAATTTAACAAAAAAGGTCTTGTTATATCATATATAATTGAAAATTTAGATGATTTGCCTATAGAAACTATTTTCTCTCCAGAAATAAATTTATCTCTTGGAGATATAAACGGGAAAACTCCACCTACATATTCGTCTGATAAAGATCATTACTCAATGAGTAGTATTACTAAATGCAGTGGTTTATCGAATTTAGTTATAGACGATGTTTCAAATTCTCAAAAAATAAATTTTTCGTTCTCTATGGAAACAAACTCTTTTTGGACTATCCCACAATACTCTCACTCATTAGATAATGGGGAAATTAAGAAATTTTATCAGTTCACAACTCTTCTGCCTTTATGGAAAATAAGATTGTTACCTAAAAAGCAGTGGACTTTGGCAGTTAATTTGTCACTAACATAGTTTTTTACTATTATGGTTTGACAGAAGTACATATTTTAAAATAGATTATAACAATGTATGTTTCAGTTGTTTGTGATTTTAACAGTGATAATAGTAAGAAAATTGTAGATTCAATTTTAATGCAGTATGGTTTTAATAGATGCCAGGATGGTCTTTATGAAATAAATTCCATTATGGAAAATAGCATATCTAGGTTAAAATTGGAAATTGATAGACATTGTGATTCCTATGATAAAATAAGAATATATCAATATCCAATGGAGCATAAATTAGTAATTTCATTTCTACACGAGAAGAGATGGAAAAAGAAAATTGTTCAGGATAAATCGATAGTTAAAGGATAGATATGTTAGCAGAATTAAATTCAGAAATAAAAAAATTGTACCAACAAATTCAAGAATCATGGAGGCGTCTTTGACTCTTCTACTATAAAAAAAGAAGTTAAAGAGATTGAATTACTTTCAGGCTCCCCTGATTTTTGGAATGATAGAGAAAATGCCGAGCTAAAACTTTCTAAAATGAATCAACTAAAAAGATTGTATGAGCCCTGGGAAGAGTTAATTACTTCTATAGAGGATCTATTAGAACTATATAATCTAGCCGTAGAAGAAAAGGATGAATCCTATTTTACAGAGGTTAATGAAACCCTTGAAGCAATCACAACTGAGTTTGAAAAATTAACAGTTAAAGAACTCATGAGTGATGAGGCTGATTCTGCTGGAGCATATATAACAATTCACTCTGGTGCTGGCGGTACCGAAGCTTGTGATTGGGCTAATATGCTCTACAGAATGTATTTTCGATGGATTGAAAAAAATAATTTCTCTATTGTTATTATGGATCTACAGGATGCTGAAGGTGGAATCAAATCTGTTTCTTTTGAGGTAAAAGGTGATTATGCTTACGGAATGTTAAAAGGTGAAACTGGTATTCATAGACTTGTTCGAATATCACCTTTTGATTCAAATGCAAGAAGACATACTTCTTTTGCTTCCGTATATGTTTCTCCTGTAATTGAAGATAGTATTACAATTGATATTAAACCCGATGATATACGGGTTGATACCTATAGAGCTTCGGGTGCTGGTGGTCAACATGTAAACAAAACATCAAGTGCTGTCAGGTTAACTCATTATGAATCGGGGATTGTTGTTCAATGTCAGAATGAAAGAAGTCAGTTAAAAAATAGAGAACTTGCAATGAAGGTATTGAAATCCAGATTATATGAATACTATAAACAGATCCGTGATGCCAAAAATGCTGAAAACTCTGCAGAAAAACATGAAATTGGGTGGGGAAATCAGATTCGAAGTTATGTATTTCAGCCTTATCGAATGGTTAAAGATTTAAGAACAAGGCATGAAACAGCAAATATACAAGGAGTAATGGATGGTGATCTTGATCCATTTATTCAAAGTTTCTTAAGGTATAATGCTGGTTTATGAAAAGAGTATTAATTGTTGATGACATTGCATTTATCAGATCTGTAATTAAGGATATTTTACTGGCTGCAGGTTTCTCTGTTGTCGGTGAAGCATCAGATGGAGCTCAGGCAATAGCTCTTTTTAAAGCAGTAAAACCTGATATAGTTTTATTGGATATCAATATGCCTGTTATGGATGGAATAGAAGCTTTAAAGAGAATTAAAAAAATAAAAAAAGACTCAACAATTATTATGTGCTCCTCATTAGGAGATCAGGAGAGTATTGTTAATGCTATTTCTCTAGGAGCTAATGATTTTGTTGTAAAACCTTTCCGTAAAGAAAGAATTATTTCGGCAATAGAGAAAGCAATAGTGTGAAAAAAATATTTTTTTTGTTATTTACTCTCCCGTTTTTATTAAATTCTCAAGAAATAAATATAAATAAGGATAAATGGGTTATTGAGTGGGGTAAATTTAGTTCTGAGTCACTCTCATCCAGTAATCAAATTTTATCAACTACTATACCACAATATTTAATGGAAAATATTGATTTTAGCCATAAACACTATTTAGATAGTACAGAGAATAAATTGGTTTTACAGGAATTAATTCATTCTAAAAAAAAAGAATTAACTAAAGAAAGATTAGACATAACTAAATCCAGGGATTTACTCTTGTTTGAAGGATATACCCAAGAAAAATTAAAAAAAATTGATGAAAGATTTAAACTGAATGAAGAAAAATTTTTAAAATTAGAAACTATAAATGAATTAAATTTAGATGGTATAGACATAAGTTATTTCCCAAAGGATGTCAACGATTTAAAATACAAAGATCCTTTTTCTGTTAATTCATATATGAAAAAAAAATCTATTGACTATTATATTACTGGTGTACTTGAAGAAGAGTATGAAAATATATTTTTAACTATTTATCTATATTCTAAATATAATTATAACCCAATTAAGATATGGAGTGGAGTAGGTAGTAGCGAAGATATATTAAATTACAGAGAAGATATATTGGATAGTTTATATCCATATATAGTAAGTAAAGATGTAATACCCTATACAATAAGTGTTGAAGAAAAAGATGCACTAATTTATATTAATAATGAATTTAAATCTTTAGGTATCTATTCTGGATATTATGTAAAAAAAAATCCCTTAAATATAATGATAAGCAAAGAAGGTTTTGAAACATTAAAATTTAAAAAGGTTTTTACTAGATATAATAACGATTTAAAAGTAAAGTTAGTTGAAAGTAATAGTTCAACAATTGATATAGAAACAAATCCTAGTGGTGCAAAAGTTTATTATGGATCTCTCTTTATGGGGGAAACTCCATTAAGTATTCCATTATACTCCTATGCACAAAAAATAACTCTTTCTCTTGATGGTTACAGAGAACAATCCTTGGTTATTTCAAGTAGATCAAAAAGTGTTAATATAGATCTAGAAAAGGGTATTATTGATTCTAGACAATTGTTTATAGAAGAGAAAAAAAATTTTTATACTTCTTCTGCGGTTTTTTCCTTTGCACTCGCAGTTCCATTGTTTCTCAATACACAAAATTTGAGTGATAATGAAAATATCGAGTACATAGCTATAGGTAATGCTGTTATATGGGGAATTAATTTCTTTTATAGATTATATAAATATTTAGATTCTGCACAGATAAGTGTTGAATAATGGAGGTTTTATGCTTAAATCTTTTAGTAATAAATTAAAAAATATATTTACTTCAAATATCGATGAAAATTTTTATGAAGATATGGAAGATCTATTAGTCGAGTCTGATTTAGGTGCAAGTTTAGCTATTGAAATAGTAAATAAACTTAGGGAGAATAGTAAAAAAAATAGGATAAAATCCTTAGAGGGACTTAAAAGTGAACTTAAAACTATTATTTCTGACTATATTATTGAAGAGGAACTTTTAGTAGAGAGTGGAAAACTCAATTTATTTTTATTTTTAGGAGTAAATGGAGTTGGAAAAACTACTACAATAGGAAGAGTTGCAAACTATTTCAAATCTGTTCATGGTATAGAAAAAATTGTATTAAGCGCGGGTGACACTTTTAGAGCAGCTGCCATTGATCAGTTAAAGATACATGGAGAAAGAACAGGGAATAGAGTAGTCTCTCAGCAGCACGGTGCTGATCCTGGAGCTGTAATATTTGATACAATTAAATCTGCACAGGCTAAAAATGAAGATTTAATTTTAGCAGACACAGCTGGACGTATGCACAATAGATTAAATTTAATTAAAGAATTGGAAAAAATAAATAAAATTGTTTTAAATGCAATAGAAGATCAGAATTATAAGAAAATTTTAGTAATAGACTGTACTACTGGTCAAAATGGACTTAATCAAGCACTACAATTTAATGAAGCGGTAAAAATTGATGGGGTTGTATTAACGAAATATGACTCAAGTGCAAAAGGTGGAATTATTCCATCTATTTGTAGCAAACTAAAAATTCCTTTCTATTTTATAGGTATGGGTGAAGGGCTTAATGACCTTAAACCATTTAAAAAAGAAGAATATATTAATGAGCTCCTGGGTTTATAATGATTTTAGCATTTATTTTCATGCTTATAACAAATTCACCTTCTCCTCAAAAAATATATAATTCCAACAGTGCCTGGATGATTTTAGAGGAAAAAAATAGTCATGAAAATTTGGAATTTTACATCGTAGAAGTTGACAATCAGGAAAAATGGGAAAAGTATTTTAAATTTTATAATGATGATGATTTAGTTAAAGAGTGCATAGAAGTCTATACTCCAAACTATACAGATCTTATAACAAAAGAGACCAAAAAGAATAAAAGTAGAAATATTGAAGAGTATAATAATTCTAAATTAACTAAAATATACTATTATCAAAATGATGAGTTAGAGTCTGTAGATATTTATATGTATAATTCAACTAAAGAACTTATTAATATATCTAAATTTGATTCAGAAGATGAATTAATTTCTCAAATTTCCTATTTTAGAAACATTGATGGAACTCTTAGAAAAGTTGTGCAAAAAGAGTTAGATGAATATATTAATCAAATTTTTTACAGAGATGGAACTGTTTATGAATCCTGGTTGACCGAGGATTCAACTTTAACAAGAAGAATATATAGAGATGATGGTTTACCCCAAAAAGTTATTATTTATAAGGATAATAAAATAATTAGTAATAAGGAATTTGAATACGATTCTAATGGGAAATTGTTAACTCAAACATTAGTCAAAAATAGTGAAACCGAAATTAGTTATTTTAACGATTCTGAAAATATTACAGAACTAAGAATTCTTGGGAATGGAATTCTTCTTAAGAAGAGTTTATACGAGTACAGAGATAATCTTTTAGTCTTGGAAACCATAACAGGTCATGGAAAGAAAGAAGAATTCTATTACGAGTATAATGAGGAAAATAAAATTACTTCTATAAACGAGTATATTAATGGTATTCTAAAGAAAATACATTATTTTATAGATGATGATACAGAGGTATATGAGTATTATAAAGATAATACTATCTATCTTAAAGAAAATTTTTATCAAGGTGAAAAAATAAGTAGAGATATTTATCTTGATGGGAAATTGTTTAATAGTGAGAAAATAGTTGAATAATTGGATCCTTTTTACTTCGTTAAGACATTTCAAGGCAAAAAGAAAAGAGAGTGGAGATACTTCTACTTTTCTTTCTATAATAGGAATACTCTCTGGTGTTATGACCATGATAACTGTAATTGGTGTTATGAATGGGTTTCAGGGTAGTAAAATAGATATTAGAGTCGAAGTAGGTTCATCACATATTACATTGGAACCTAAAACTGAAAATAGTAATTTAAATACAGATCAAATTAATAACTTATCCTGGGTTAATTGTATATATAAAAGTTCCGATTTTATCACAGCGGCAAACTCTGAATGGGATAGCGAAATTATTGGAGTAGAAGTAAACTCTGTTCCAGAAAATATTCTTGAAATCGATGTTGGTTTTAATAGTTGGGTTAGAGTTATTAGTGGAAAATTTGATTTAATGGAGGCCAATACTGTAATTATTGGTTACGTTTTTGCAAAGAATAGACATATTGCTGTAGGGGACAAAATATATCTTCTATCATTAAAAGGTGATAATAATAATTTAAAACCTGAACAAATTGAATTCGATGTTCGTGGTATATATAAAACTGGAAGTGGGGAGTATGATGAAAATAGGGTTTTTATATCAAATAGTGATTCAGAAAAATACTTCATACCATCTAATGATTTTATATATAAAATAAAAATTAATGATAGAACTAGATATAAAACAGTTGTCGATGAAATTAATAATATTCCAAGAATAGAAGATAATTATTTAATAAAAAGTTGGAGAGACTATAATACTACATATTTTAGTGCTTTAAAAAATGAAAAGGATTTAATGACTGTATTAATCGGTCTTATTTTCCTAGTAGTTGGTGTTAATATATTTAATTCTGTTAGAAGATCGGTTTATTTAAGATTTGAAGAAATTTCAGTTTTAAAAACAATGGGTGCTACATCTTCAGATATTCAGTGGGTATTTATTCTTGAGAGTTTTTTCATTGGTTTTATAGGTGCTTCTATTGGAGTTCTATGGGGTTTATTAGTAGTTAATAATATAAATTTAATTTTTAGTAGAATTGAATTAGTAATAAATAATTTTTTAAATATCATTAGTGGACAAAGTATATCCATGTATGGATCAAGTTTTTTTTATATTAATAAAGTGCCTGTACACGTGTTTCTTAATGAAACTATTTTTGTATTTTTATCTGCAGTTACAACTTCGGTTATAGCCGCCATAGCAGCATCAAGAAGAGTGTCTTTAATAAGACCTGGAGAAGTTATTAGAAATGAGTAGAATTCTGGAAGTAAATAATATAAATAAAATATATAGTAGCGAAGGTGAATCGCTGCAAGTTTTAAGCGGTGTTTCATTCTCTTTAAACCAAGGGGAATCTATAGTCATAACAGGCGAAAGTGGCTGTGGGAAAAGTACATTACTTAATATTATTGGTGGATTAGATGATGCTACTTCAGGTGAAATAATTAGCTGTGGATACAAAATAACAGCCTTAGATGAGGAGAAACTTACTTTTTATAGAAAAAAAGAGGTTGGGTTTATTTTTCAATTTCACTATTTATTAAAAGACTTTTCTGCATTGGAAAACTTGATGTTACCCCTATTAATTACTGGACATAAAAGAACTTCTGCAAAAGAATATGCAACGCAGCTACTTAATGATGTTGGATTATATGAAAGAAGAAAACACTATCCTTCCCAGTTATCAGGTGGGGAGAGGCAAAGAATAGCAATAGCCCGAGCCCTTGCAAATAAGCCAAAAATAATTTTAGCAGATGAACCAACAGGAAATTTAGATGAAAAAAATTCAATGATGGTTCAGGAGTTACTTTTTAAGCTGGTTGAAGATTATAAAAACAGTATGATTTTAGTAACCCATGATGCTACTATTAAAGATAAGGGTAGTTATCATTATACAATTAAAAATGGCAGGTTTATGAGTCTATGAGTTTTAAAACCGTTTTGTATCTAGGTTTTAGACCATTTAAACCTAAGAAACATGGAGTAAAAGGTGTTATACAGCATACTATTATTGTTGTAGCTATTGCTTTATTGCCATTAGTTGTTGTTTTGCTTGTTGCTGATGGAATGATTCAAGGTATTACAAACAGATATATAGAAACATCGAGTTCACATTTTAGGGTTTTTCCACGGAATGAAGAAAATGAGATAGAAACCTTTGAATTATTAAAATCTAAATTAAGTAGTAATGGTGATATAAAAAATTTATCAATTCAGAGAGAAGGTGCAGCTGTAGCTGTTGTTGGGGATGTCAAGAGAGGAATCTTTATTAGGGGTGTAGATCCTGACATAATGATTAATGACTCTGGTTTTGCTAAATATTTGACAGTAGAAGATGGGGAGTTTGATTTGACAGGGGATTCTGTTGTTATTAGTAGCTTTTTAGCTAGGAAAATGGATGCCAAGATTGGAGATGAATTCAGGATTATTACAGGAAAAATTATAGGAAAGGGTAAAATCCTTCCAAGGATATCCAAATATAAAATTAAAGGAATTGTTAAAACTGGGTATGAAGAACTTGATAAATTATGGGTCTTTATGCCTCTTTCAAATTCTATCAAAATATTACCAATAGGTAGTTCTGAAACATTTATTGGTATTAAAGTAAGTAACCCGTATAGTGCACAGGATCAAATATATAGTTTTATTAGAGAAAATATACCATCTGACTGGAATATTAGAAGTTGGGATCAATTAAATAGAGCAACATTTGAAAATTTTAAAACTCAAGAAATGTCTTTGACTTTAATTATGGGATTAATTGTTATTGTTGCAGGTATTAATATTTCATCATCATTAATTATGTTAGTATTAGAGAAAAGAAGAGATATTGCAATTTTAAAAAGCATGGGTCTATCCCCGGCAGATGTAATGGGTGCTTATTTACTAACAGGAATTATTATAGGAATAATTGGAACTATTGCGGGTATGATATTAGGAGTATTTATTTCTGTTAATATTAATGAGATTATCTCTATTTTTGAAAATATAGTGCGACACAGTTTTAA
>JAFGYD010000039.1 GCA_016936295.1 Spirochaetales bacterium
AGAGGTGTTACATCAATTTTATGGTTATTAGAAAAATAGAAAGAAAGGGGCACTTACGTGTCCCTTTTTTATAATTCTCTTAATTTATTGGAGAAACTTTCAGAAAAAGCCCTACTATCTTCAGACATCTGACTAATTTTATCTATCTCAGAATGTATTCTGTTACTACCTATTACTATCTCATCCATTAATGCTGTTAATGACTCAACAAAAATACCTATTTCTGTAATGTTTTCAGAAATTGTTTCATCATCATCTTGAACTTCTTTTATTGCGTCATTTACCTGTACAGTTAATTCATTCATCATATTTGTTGCATTTAAAACTTCATCACTACCTATAGACAGTTCTCTAACGCTAGTATTAATTTCATGCATTGCAGAGTTAACTTCAAGGACTCCACGACTTATTGATAAAAATGCTTCGCCACTTTTTTGTACATTTCTATCAGTTTCTGTAATTGAAGTAATTAACTCCTTAAGAGTCTCGCTAATTTGCTTAACATTTATTGCGCTAGATTCAGCTAATTTACGAACTTCATCTGCAACTACAGCAAAACCCTTTCCTGACTCACCTGCGTGAGCAGCTTCAATCGCAGCATTCATTGCCAATAAATTTGTCTGGCTTGAAATTTTCGATATCGTAGTGGTCATATTTTTAATACTATCTAGGTGATTGGTCACAACATTAAATGAATTCTTAGTTAAATTAATCACTTCTGAACCATTATCTGCAGTTATCTTTAACTTTTCAGATGCAGATAATTTATTTTCTATTATTAAAGATACATTTTTTATAGCAGCAACCATCTCTTCTAATGCAGAACTCGTTTCATTTATGTTTGCAGCCTGATTATCAGAAATTCCATCTAGTTTTATAACATTTTCAGAAATTTGATTTAATGAACTTTCCGCCCTGGAAAATTGATTACGAAGTTTCGAAACCTCACTTTTAACCCCTGTAACTCTTGTCTCTATATCCTGAGCTGATTTTGAAGCACCTAGTAAATTATCTTTAATATCACTATTTTTTTTAAATTGCAAATTTGACTGATTTACCAAACCCTCTAATTTTTTTGCTTTGTCAGAACTATCTTTAATTCTCTGTTCTGCATCATCTAAGGCTAAATTTAAAATTTTGCTATTACTAATAATTAATATTACAGAAATTAAAAATAGTAATACAGGAGTTGTTAATTGTTGCCTAATGTTTCTTGTTAATTCTGTAAATTGTGATGTTGAAAGTCTAATAAAAATATCTGTAAAATAAATTCCAATTGTAGATATAATTAAAATAAATTTATGCCTATTATTGTGTGAAAACATTGAATAAAGAAAGGAAGTAAAAATACAAATTACAGAATTAATTGCAAAATGCTGCTCCCCTGCCATTTTCGAGAATACAATTGCAAAAAGAGTAACAACCAAAATACTATAAAGAACAAATTGTGTGGATAGTTCATATTTACCTCTATTCAAACTACTTAGTCCCAAAAATAGGATTATTATTTCGACTACCATTATACCTGCTAAAATGTACGTCTTATTAATTACACTATTAACAATAATTGGTATAAAAAAAACAATTAATACAATTACTATTTTCTGTAATATTGGTGCTTTTAACCTGATAACGTAATTTCTGTTTTTATAAATCTCACTTATTTTCATTTAAACCTCATATTAATTGTAAATCGTAAAATAAATTTTTACAATTTTTTATTTCCAAGGATATGACTATATTCTTTCCTATATTTTCCAGGGGAGAGCCCTGTGTACATTTTAAAAACTCTACTAAAATGAAATTCAGAATAAAAGTGAAGTTTAATTGCAATTTCATATATAAGTTCTGTGGATGATGAGAGCATTGATGACGCTGCTTCAATCTTGAGTTTTGTAAAATACTTCATTGGAGAAATTTTCATTTTTTTCTTAAACAGTCGTATAAAATATGATTCATTTAAAAGTAGTTTATCCGAGAGTTCTCCTAGGGTCATCTCATCGAATACACTGTTCTGCATTATCATTAATGCTTTTTCAATATGAATATTCTCTTTCTCACCAATATTAATGTCGTCTGGAGTCTCTATTAGTTTATATAAAAATGAAAGAAGTTGAAAATTAGCCGACTTCTTTAAATTTTTACTTTCAGATAGACCATTATCCCTAATTTCCTCAAAGAAAAACCTGTAATTTGTACCTATTTTATAATAATTACTGTTTTTTAGCTCTTTTTCCAAAAGATTTTTTATTTCCAAATCATCACCCTTTGTTTCGAGCAAAACTGCGTAGTATGTCAAAGGCTTTGATAAATTAGTACTATTAACCGTATGAACTTCGTTAGGTGCAGTTATAAATAAAGATCCTTTGGAAATATTATACAGGGTGGTTCCACTTCTAAAAGTTCCTTCTCCCTGTAAAAAATAGTGTAATTCATACTCATTTGAACCGTGGGTATGAACCCTGTTATGCCACTCTACGTCTTGTGTATCCTTCATCTGATATACAAAAACAGCATCTTTTATTTCCATAATGTCAATTTTATATATGTTTTGTCACTTATGTCCATTCTTTTTTACTTTATATAGCCTAATAATTATCACTATGAAAACATTAATTGGAATTGATAATGGAACACAAAGTACTAAAGTAATTTTTTATGACTTTGAAAGCAAAAAAATAGTTGCTAAGGCTTCATCTCCACATAAACTGATTAGTAGGGATGATGGAACACGGGAACAGGAAGCTAAGTGGTGGATTGATGCTGCGAAAGAAGCTTTTTCAAAAATCGATGAAAAAATAAAGAAAACAGCAATTGCTGTAGGCGTATCCGGTCAGCAACATGGTTTTGTTCCTATAGATAAAGATGGGAATGTTTTAAGCCCTGTGAAATTGTGGTGTGATACATCAACACAAAATCAGTGTAATACTATAAATAAGAAAGTTGGTGGATTTGATCAAATTATAGAAACGGCTGGGAACCCTGTTTTAGCTGGATACACAGCTTCAAAGATTTTATGGTTAAAAGAGAATCATCCAGAACTATATAAAATGATGGATACAATTTTACTTCCCCACGACTACCTTAATTTTGTATTAACCGGTAATAGAGTAATGGAGTATGGAGACGCCTCTGGAACTGCACTTTTAGATATAAATACGAAAACATGGAGTAAAGAAGTTGTTTCAGCATTAGATCCAGACAGGGATCTTTTAAAATGTTTACCAAAACTTATTGGGCCAACAGACCCGGCTGGATATGTAACAAAAGAGGCAGCAAAATTATTTGGTATACCACAAGGGATTCTAGTATCTTCTGGTGGTGGAGATAATATGATTGCAGCTATTGGTACCGGTGTAGTTGCCGACGGTGTTATGACCATGAGCCTTGGTACATCCGGGACACTTTACGGTTATTCAAGCACTCCTGTAATAGATAAAGAGGGAAATATTGCTGCATTTTGTTCCTCTACCGGAGGTTGGTTACCCCTTCTTTGTACCATGAACTGTACAGTATCCACAGAAGTAATGAGAAATCTATTAAACTTAAATGTTAAAGAGATAGATGAAGTAGCTAATCAATCAACTGCAGGAGCAGGAGGTCTAATACTTCTACCCTTCTTTAATGGAGAAAGAACTCCAAATCTGCCAAATGGGAAAGGAACATTAACAGGTATGGATATGGAAAACGTAACACCAGCCAATGTTCTAAGAGCATCAATGGAAGCTGCAATTTTTGGTATGAAGTATGGTTTAGATAGTTTTATAAAATTAGGATTTAAGCCTAAGGAGATTATTCTAACTGGTGGTGGATCTAATAGTTTAGTTTGGAGGCAAATTGCTGCTGATATTTTAAACACACCAATTGTTGTTATGGATAACTCCGAAGCTGGTGCTCTGGGGGGAGCAATTCAATCACTTTGGGCTTTAAACACCCTTAATGGAGGAGAAACCGATATACAAAAATTAACAAAAGAACATTGTACTAGTGGTGAAGTATTAAAATATATGCCAGGCAAAGACGTAGAGAAATACAATAATGTATACAATGAGTACATAAAGTATTTAAACGCATTAAAAGAACTATACAAATAAGGAGTTGAAAGTGAACATTAATGAAAGTAGTGTTAAAAACCTTGGAGACTATTTAAGATACCTATCAACAATGGGAATTCAAAGAGCAAACTCAGGTCACCCTGGGTTACCTTTAGGATGTGCGGATATAGGTATTTCTCTATATGGGAATATTATGAAGGCGACAGCTTTTAAACCGGACTGGATAAACAGAGATCGTTTTATACTCTCTGCGGGACACGGTTCTATGCTTGTCTATTCATTAAATTATATTTTTGGTTATGATTTCAAGGTTAGTGACTTAGCGAATTTCAGACAGTTAAAATCTAAAACAGCTGGTCACCCAGAGTATGAACACGAACTGGGAATTGAAACAACAACTGGACCATTAGGTCAAGGTTTTGCAAATGCTGTAGGTATTGCAATAGAAGCAAAAATGATGGCTGCGAGGTTTAATACCCCTGATTTTGAGCTTTTTAATTACAATACCTATGTTCTGATGGGTGATGGTTGTACAATGGAAGGTATGACTAACGAGGCTGCATCAATTGCAGGATCTTTAGGTCTGGATAACTTAATAGCTATTTACGATGATAATAATGTAACTATTGACGAGTCTTCCAATGAAACATTTACAGAAAATGTAAAAGGCCGATACGAAGCATTAGGATGGGAAGTTCTTGAGTCTCCGGTAGGTACTGATATAAAAGATATTAATAATAAGCTAAAAACTCTAGTAGCATCAAAATCCGGTAAACCAAAACTTTTAATTGTAAAAACTAAAATTGGTGAAGGTTTAGATAAGCTAAAAGGAAGTCATAGTGCTCATGGAGCTCCAGTTGGAACAAAAGAGATTGCATTTTTAGTTGAAAACTCTAAATTAAAAAGTATTGCAGGATCTACAGACCAGGTAGACGCTCAAGATTTAATTGAGAAACAGTTAGTAACTGGAGATTTTTTCAATGTAAGTAATTTTAGTAACGATTTAGGCTCGGTTTTAGAAACTAGAAAATCTTATTACAAAGAGTGGGAAGTTCTATTTAACCAATATAAAACTATATATGCTGATAAATATTTAGAATTAATGGAATATAAATCCACTGGATTATCAGATGAATTAAGAGACTTATTAATAAACTTCTCATCAAAGGCTGATGCTACCAGAAACACTTCTGCCGAAGTTTTACAAATTGTGGCACAAAAAACAAACAAAATAATCGGTGGTTGTGCAGACTTAGTTGCATCAACTAAAGCTACAGTTAAAGGTGCAAAATTTATTACAAAAAATGATTTCTCTGGTAGAAATATTGCATTTGGAATTAGAGAAGCAGCCATGGGTGCAATTGGAAACGGTTTAGCATTAAGTAGGGATTTTATACCATTTACTTCTACATTCTTTACCTTTATAGACTATATGAAACCAGCTGTAAGGCTAGCATCTTTAATGAAACTCAACCATCTTTTTGTATTTACCCACGACTCTATTTATGTTGGTGAAGATGGGCCTACACATGAACCAATTGAGCATTTGGGTGCAACAAGATTAATTCCTGGATTATATACATATAGACCAGCAAATGACATGGAAATGGGTTTTGCATATCTGGAATTTATGGAAACTGAAGGACCAGCTGTTATTTTAGGAACAAGACAGGTGCTTAATAGTAATCTATTTAATCTAAATGCTAACAGAGAAGATATGTACAAATCTTTTAAAAAGGGTGGATATGTTATGTTCGACAGCAATGATAAGGCAGATGTGACATTAGTTGGTTCTGGGTCTGAGATAAGTACTCTTTACGAAGCAAAGTTACTACTAGAGGCTAAAGGGAAAAAAGTACGACTTGTATCGGTTCCTTGTCTAGAAAAGTTCGAAGAACAATCATCTGAATATATTAATAATGTCCTAGGGGATGCACCAGTATACTTTATGGAAACAGCATCTCACAGGGGAAATAAAGTTTTTTATGACAAAAAAATCTTTGTACGAGACATTACAACATTTGGTCTTTCTGGAAACTACAAAGATGTAGCAACACATTTTGGGTTTGTAGCAGATGCTGCAGCTAAAGAAATATTAGAATTTATAGGAGAATAGAATGGAAAATATACCAACAGTAAAACTGGGAATTGTAGCAGTAAGTAGAGATTGTTTCCCAATTGAATTATCAAGAAGCAGAAGAGAAGCTGTAGCTAAAGAGTGTAAAAACATAGGTGTTGAGATTACACAATTAAATACAGTAGTTGAAAATGAAAACGATGCAATTAAAGCACTTCTAGAAGCAGAAGAGTTAGGAATTAATGCCCTTGTTATCTATTTAGGTAACTTTGGACCAGAAGGACCATTAACAATGATTGCACAAAAGTTCAATGGACCAACTATGCTTGTAGCAGCTTCTGAAGAGGCGACTTCAACTTTAATGGATTCAAGGGGTGATGCATACTGCGGAATGTTAAATGCTTCTATAAGTGCAGACTTAAGAAAAGTAAAACCTTATATCCCGGAATATCCAGTAGGGACATCAAAAGAAGTAGCAGAGATGATTTCTGAATTTGTTCCAGTTTCCAGAGTTATTATAGGTGTTAAAAATTTAAAAATCTTTTCATTTGGACCAAGACCAACTGACTTTGTTGCATGTAACGCTCCTATCAAACCACTTTTTGATTTAGGTGTAGAAATTATGGAAAATTCAGAACTTGATCTATACGATATCTATCTTGAAGCTAAAAATCATCCAGATATACCAAGAGTTAAGGCTGAAATGGAGAAAGAGCTTGGGAAAGGTAACACATATCCTGAATTACTTGAGAAATTAGCTCAATACGAGTGTGCTCTTATGGATTTTTACACAAAAAATCTAGGTGCTTCAAAATTCGGAGTATTTGCTAATAAATGCTGGCCATCATTTGAAAAATTCTTTGGATTTGTTCCATGTTATGTTAACTCAAGACTTGCAGACAGAGGAATCCCTGTTGCTTGTGAAGTAGATATTTATGGAGCCTTAACAGAGTATATGATTACTTGTGCAACAGGTGAAACAGCTACACTATTAGATATAAACAACACTGTTCCTGCTGATATGTTTAAAAACAATGCTCAAATAGTAGAGGGTTATACAATGAAAGACCTTTTTATGGGATTCCACTGTGGTAATACTTCTACATCCTGTATGGGAGATTGTTCAATAAAATTCCAAAAAATAATGCACTCTTTAATGGAACCTGATTCAGAACCTAATATTACAAGAGGAACTTTAGAAGGTGCAATTAAACCGGGTGAAGTTTCAATTTTCAGGGTTCAATCTACTGGAGATACACACCTGCAAGCATATATTGCCGATGGTGAAATTCTTAACATTAATCCTCAATCTTTTGGATCAATTGCAGTATTTGCAATTAAAGAGATGGGAAGATTTTACAGACACGTACTAATTGGAAAACAGTTCCCGCACCATGCAGGTATTGCATTTAAACATAGTGGAAAAGCTCTTTTTGCTGCAACAAAACTTTTAGGAATAGATGATATAAGTTTTAACCAACCAGCAGGAATGCTTTACAAAAATGAAAACCCATTTGGGTAATTAAAACAAACAACATTTCGTGGAGGGGCATATTTATTATGTTCCTCCTTTAATTAACCAGGAGTTTAAATGAAAGAGATAAAAATAGAAGAGTTAAGTCTGGAAGCTTTTAATGAGTTTGGATCATTTAATAATATGATAAACCCATCAAATATACATTTTGGTACAGATCCTGTAACGTTCTACAGAGATATGCTACAACAGGATATGGGTGTAAAAACCGTTACTTCTTTCTCAATATGTAGAGTAATTCCAAGGGACTTTACAATTACTATTAGCGAATACCATTCACATTGCGGAGAAGGTATTCTCCCCCTGGACAATGATATAGTAATTCATGTTGCTCCTGGAGCACCAAATGGAGAACTTCCAGTAGATCAGTTTAAAGCCTTTAGAGTACCTAAAGGGACAATGGTAGTATTAAAACCTGGAGTTTTTCATCATGCACCTTGGTGTTTAAATAACAAAGAGGCTAATTCTTTAATTGTTCTTCCACAAAGAACTTATGCAAATGACTGCATAGTAATTGAACACAAGGAAGATGAAAAGATAAGGATGATTGTATGAAATTAATTGAGAATCCAATTTTAAAAGGCTTTAATCCAGATCCTTCTATTATTCGAGTAGAAGATGATTACTATATTGCAACATCGACATTTGAATGGTTCCCAGGAGTGCAAATACACCACTCCCGAGACTTAATAAATTGGAAGCTAATTACAAGACCATTAAATCGAGATTCTCAATTAAATATGCTTGGTGAAAACAATAGTGGGGGGATATGGGCACCCTGCTTATCATACAGCGATGGGATATATTATTTAATATTTACAGATGTAAAAGCAAGAGGAACAAGCCATAACTATCTAGTAACAACAACGGATATTCGAGGAGATTGGTCAGATCCAATATACCTAGATAGCCGTGGGTTTGACCCTTCTTTATTTCACGATGAAGATGGGAAAAAATGGTATACAGTTGCAACCTATGACCACCTACCATGGAATTATATGATAAGGGATAATAGCAGGAAAAAAGATAATGCCATAATCCAAAATATTTGGGACCAATACAAAAGATTTGATAAGGGTACACCTATGTTTAAAGCTATTATTCTTCAGGAGTATTCTAATAAAGAAAAAAAATTAGTGGGTGAACCTAAAAAAATATTTGGAAATGAAATAGGAATAACAGAAGCCCCCCATATTTACAGAAGAAATGGTTACTACTATTTAATTGTAGCAGAAGGAGGAACTTCCTACGAGCACTGTGTAACAATGGCCAGAAGTAAAAATATTGAAGGACCTTACGAAGTTCATCCAGA
>JAFGYD010000040.1 GCA_016936295.1 Spirochaetales bacterium
CGGTGGTTATTAACAAATCCCGATATTTTACTTTTAGACGAACCTACCAGGGGAATTGATGTTGGTGCTAAATATGAAATATATCAACTAATAATAGATTTAGCTAATAAAGGAAAATCTATTATTGTAGTATCATCAGAAATGCCTGAGCTACTTGGTATATCAAATAGAATTATGGTTATGAGTAATGGTCGTATTGCAGGAACTGTTAATACAGACGAAACTACACAAACTGAAATTTTTAATCTTTCAACAAAATACTTAAATAATAACGAAGAGGCTGAAGTATGAGTAGTACAAAGACAGTAGAAGAAAAGAAGTTTTTAAATAAATCAAAAAGCGATTGGCAAGAGTTATTAACAAATAATGCCATCTATATTGTTATCTTTGCAATTATAGTTTTTATTATTATTAGTGAACCTGCATTCCTTTCAATACCGGTTTTTAAAAATATTTTAACACAATCAGCTGTTAGATTAATTTTAGCTTTTGGTGTTGGTGGTATTATTATTCTTCAAGGTACAGACCTTTCTTTAGGTAGAATGGTTGGTTTTGCGGCAGTTGTAGCCGGTTCTTTATTACAAAGACCAGATTATGCAAATAGATTCTATCCAGATATGGCAACTTTACCACTTTTTATTCCGCTATTAGTTGTAATTCTTATTAATGCATTTTTTAGTGGAATTAATGGTTGGGTAGTAGCAAAGTTTAAGATTCACCCTTTCCTTGCAACTATGGGAATGATGATTACATTATATGGTATTTTATCTATCTATTTTGCATCAGGTGCTCCGGGACCTCAACCAATTGGTGGTTTTGATGACAGATATACAGAACTTGTTATTGGTTCAACTTTAGGAGTACCAAATCTTGTTCTGTTTGCAGTAGTAACAGCAATTTTAGTGTGGGTATTATGGAATAAAACAACATTTGGTAAAAACATGTATGCAGTAGGTGGAAATCCCGAGGCAGCAAAAGTTTCTGGTGTAAATGTAATGGGAACAACAATTTTAGTATTTATACTTGCCGGAGTACTTTATGGTTTAGGTGGATTCCTGGAAGCAGCAAGGATTGGTTCTGCTAATAACGGAACTGGTTTTGGTTACGAGTTAGATGCTATTGCAGCATGTGTTGTTGGTGGTATCTCATTTAGTGGTGGTATTGGTACTGTTTCAGGTGCAATTGTTGGTGTACTAATGTTTACAATTATTAGTTATGGTATGACATTTATGGGTCTAGATATGTACTATCAGTACATTATTAAGGGAATTATTATTGTTGCGGCAGTAGCCCTTGATACTAAAAAATATCTAAAGAAATCTTAATTCCTCCTTTTTTTTCGATTTCGGGCTGCCTTTGGGCAGCTTTTTTATTATAGTTACACTAGGAGTTACTATGATAGATTTTGAAGAAATTAAAGATATAAAAAAATTTAAAGTTATAGGTCTTCTCTACGGGGAATCCCATTTTAAAAACTCTAGTTACTATAAAGTTTTAGTAGATAAATTAAAATTTTGGGAATTGGAAATAATTGAAGATATAGAAGAGAATCTTAATAGTATTGAACTTCTGTTAGCGGTAGGTGGTGGAAGCGTTATAGACTATGCTAAATCTATGAGTAAAGATATTAAACTTTGGGTAATTCCAACAATACTAGGTTCTAACTCCGAAAATAATTGTTACATTTCATCTAAACCTGCAGATGATAGTTACAAAAAGCCTGACAGAGTATTTTATATACCCCAGTTATTAACAACATTGCAACCTAACTATTTAACTTATTCCATAATTACTTTAATTTCCCGTGAAATTATTAATAATATAAATACAAACTCAACAATATTTTCACCTATAATTTATGAATTCATGGATATTATTGAAGTGATTCTTAGAGATATTTCTAACACAATTAATTATGAAAGACTTATAAATTTATCACTTAAAATTCATCAAAACCCAATAAATCTAAATCCAATAAAGCTTGCAATCGAACTTTGCAGACTAAAAAGTATTCCATTAGGTGCATCTTTATCAATAATTATACCTGCATGGTTAAGATCAATTGATTATAAAAAAATTTATGAAATTGAAAAATTAGAAAATTGGTTTCACTCCCAAGGATCACCTATCAGACTTTCTGAATATAATATAGAGTATTTGGAAGTAAAAGATATAGATACTAATATTTTAACCTTTGCAATTGAAGATTAAACTAGGGTAGACCTGTTTTAATCGCTTCTATCAATTTCTCAGGGAAATAATTATTTTTTAAATGATTTACCATTTTATTATAGTCGTAATTTACATAGATAATCTCGATATCAAAATCTGAATTATTAACTGTTAATAAAATATACGAACCCTGGGGTCTGCCCCATTTCGACTTTCCAACGCTTCCACTATTTAAAATATATTTATTATCTTTCTGGGCAATATAAGGTATATGTGTATGTCCACAAACAAGGATATCGGTCTCCATTAAACCAAAATATTTATCAATTTGAGAGCTATCTTTTCTTATATACTCAGATGAAGAATCAGGGCTACCATGAACAATTTTAACATCGATATTTTCAACCTGAAACTCTATACAATTAGGCAAATGCTCTAAAAATTTTAAATTCTCTTCTGTTAATTTATCATAATTCCAATAAAGAACGAAATCGTCATTATTATCCCTGTTAAATTTTTTTTCAGTTATAACTTCATCATGATTTCCTTTTATTGAAATTACATGATTTGCTTTAAGAAGTTCTATAACTTCATTTGGAAATGAATGATAACCAATAATATCTCCTAAGCAGTAGATAAAATCGATATTTCTACTCTTTATATCATTCAAAACACTCTCTAAAGCGGGTTGATTAGAGTGTATGTCGGAAATAAAAGCTACTTTTTTCATTTAGATCTCCAATTTTACAGGACAATGATCACTGCCTGTAATTTCACCAAGAATTTCACAATTACTTACTTCATCTAGAAGATTTTCAGTTATTGTAAAATAATCAATACGCCAGCCTATATTTCTCTCTCTTGCATTAAAGCGGTATGACCACCAAGTATATTGACCGGGACTTTGATCAAAAAATCTAAATACATCTATAAATCCCGCAGCTA
>JAFGYD010000210.1 GCA_016936295.1 Spirochaetales bacterium
AATAAGCAATAAAAATGTTGATAAGCAAAGATATCTAAAAAATATATTGGAATAGGCTCTTTTTTTCCTTCTAATATGCTGGGCTATAACAACTATTATCATTAGAAAACTTGCAAAAACATTTATATCTATTTGCCTAATTATATCAATCAAAAAAATCCAACCTTATATAAATATTTATATATTATTTTTAAGCTAGGGAGAATACTAACTTGTTATCTATTATATAATTAAAACAACTAATGGGTTAAGGTATACCAATCCCCACTCACTTAAAAACTACTTATTGTTACTATTCTCAACATATTTTTTAAAATTATTTAGAATAGCTTGCCATCCATTTTTTTGCAGATCTTCTGAATTATTTTTTTCTGCATCAAAAACAATTTTTATATTTGTTATATTATCTATTCCTGCAAAAGAGACACTAACATCTCTACCATCTTCCATAGTATATAAAAAATATTCTTTATCCCGAATCTCTTTGTATATGGTAATAAAATCAAATCCAAAACTTTTATCCCTTGCTTCCATTCTTGCAAAGTATTTACCACCAACAACCATATTATTTTCAGCCATGGGACAACACCAATCGTCAGATGCAAAATTCCAGTGAATTATATGTTCCGGTTTAGTATAGTAATCCCATACTTTATTGTTTTCTGCATTAATTGTCGCCTCAATTGAAATTTTCATTTTAGCCCCCTTATTAGTATTACCCAACAGAACATAAATTGCTAATATATTATTAAAGGAATTAACAATGAATATAAACAGCGACATTGAAATTATCGACTTAACACCAGAAAACATTGGGAGCTATGGAGTATGTGGGTACAAAGATATAGATAAACATATAGAATTACAAAGAAAAGTGGAGTGGTTTAAAAAATATCAACCTAAAGGATTAAGAATAAAAGCCCTAATATCCAAAACAGGTGGATATCAAGGGATGATAGAGTATATTCCAGGAGAATTTGCTCATAGACCAGTTAAAGCAGATGGTTTTACATTTATTCACTGTATTTTTGTTGGTTTTAAAAAAGAGTTTAAAGGTAGGGGCTTTGCATCCTTACTAATTGATGAGTGTTTAAAAGAATCTAAAGAGAATAATAATAAAGGAGTAGCAGTTATTACCCGAAAGGGATCATTTATGGCTACGAAAGATATATTTATTAAAAAAGGATTTGTTGTTACAGAGAAATGTAAACCAGACTTTGAATTATTAACTTACAAATTCAATTCAGAAACAGAAGATCCTAAACTAATAATAAACCAAATTGAAGGCAGTGAAAACAAACTTATAATTATGAGATCTCAACAGTGTCCCTACTCTGTAAAAAATGTTGATGCAATTATTAAAACTGCAAATGAACTAAATCTAAACCATGAATTAATTGAACTGAACGACCATGTGTCAGCTCAAAAATCCCCATGTATATTTGGCACTTTTTGCATAATAAATAAAGGGAAAATTATAAGTCATCACCCAATTAGCAACACCCGATTCCAAAATATTATGAAAGCGAATAAAACATTATAATAAAAATAATTTCTTGCGAAAGCTGATTCTGAAGATTACAATTTCTATATATAGAATTTTGTGAGGTTTTGAATGGCTAAAAGAAGTAAATATGGTATAGGTTTTAAGTTATCAGTAATATTTAGTCTAATTTCCGTCTTTTTATTAACAGTAATGTCTGTTTTTAGTTATAATTCCCAAAAAAACACAATTACAGACTCTCTGCATAATGAAATTTCCCTAAAACTTGAAAAAACAATAGTAGATATAGAATCCTGGTTTTTACAACGCCAAAGTATTGTTGATGCCGAAGCAACACTGTTTAGTAGAACAGAAAACTTTAATAATTTAGTTTCTTATCCCACAGCTTTAAATCCCTTTGTTATTCTTGGAAAAGAGAGATCTATTCTAGACTTTTTCTATATAGGAACAGAAGAAACCAAGAAATTTTATATAGGTATAGACTGGACCCCGGAAGAAGGTTGGGATCCTACTCAGAGACCCTGGTATACACAGGCAAAGAATTCTAAAAAAACTATTTATACCGAGTATTATATAGATAGTAATACAGGCGAATATGTTATTACTATTGCCTCCCCTTTAATAAACGAAACTAATAAATTATTAGGTGTTCTTGGTGTAGATATTTATTTTAATGAAATTATAGATCAATCAAAGAGTTATTCAACAAAGGAAATATCTGTAGCATTAATTGATAGCAATGGAAATGTCCTTTCACACCCTAATAATGAGCTAAATAATAAAAATATATTAGATCAAAAGGATAATAACGAAATTTATAAAAAAATCCTTACCAATAATAAAGGTTTTGAGTATGCTAAAATTGATGGGGAAGAAAAGTTAATAGCATACGACACTATTCCTTCAACCCATTGGGAGGTAGTATATTTTGTAGATACAGTACTAATTAAAGCACCATTAAGAAAACTGGCTATTTCTTATATTTCAATAACAATTTTAGCACTTTTAATTACCGTATTACTGTCTATTTATGTAGCTAATTTATTTGCTAAAAGAATAATTAATGTGGCAAATACTTTAAGTGAAATTGCTGGAGGAAATCTTGTTGCTGAAATTGATCAAAGTGATATTCACAAGCAAGATGAAATTGCAGACTTAAAAAATTCTCTTTTAAATATGGTTAACAAACTTAGAGAAATAATCTCTACGGTTATAATCTCATCTAAAGAGATAGCAACTGCAAGTTCTGACCTTTCCGATGGGAATCAGGAACTTTCTGTAAGAACGGAACAGCAAGCTGCATCTTTAGAAGAGACTTCAGCAGCTATAGAAGAATTAAATTCTGCAATAAGATCAGATGCGGATAGAACATCAAAAGCAACTGAGCACTCAATGGATGTACTTGAAAGAACAAAAGAGGGTGCAATTTCTGTTAAAGAGATGATTGCATCAATGCATAAAATTAGTGAATCAAGTACAAAAATTGGAAATATAATCGAAGTAATAAATAATATTGCATTTCAAACTAATTTGTTGGCACTTAATGCTTCTATTGAAGCCGCTCGAGCAGGAGAGCAGGGTAAAGGCTTTGCAGTAGTTGCTGTAGAAGTTAGAAAACTTGCAAAAAGATCTGATAAAGCTGCAGCAGAAGTAACAAAGATTATAAAAGAAAGTAATATAAAGGTTGCAGATGGTGTTACAATTGCAAACTCTGCTGGTGAAGTTTTAAATAAAATTAATGATGCTGTAAAAAAAGTAACAACAATTATGGAAGATATATCACTTTCAGCTCATGAACAACTAACCGGTGTAGACCAAATAGATTTAACATTAAGTACCCTTGATGCAGATACTCAGAAAAATGCGGCTCTAGCAACAGAAACTGCTGCTGCAACTGAGGAGTTATCGGCACAAGCTGTAGAATTAAGTAGTACAATGCAATATTTCAAGATTGATAAAAAAGGATTTACTGAAAGTTATACAATTGTGAAATCATGAGTTAATACTTATATGACCCATTTACAAAAATCTCGTTTTTAGGGGACTCTTCCCTACTATTTTTTTATTTAAACTAATCATTTTATCAAGTTTTTCAATAGGACTTTGTATAGCTTTTATAGGACATATAATAACGCAATGATAGCAATGCAAGCATTTCCCTTTCTCAATTGTAATAGTAAGATTCAAACTTATTGCACCTACGGGACACTCCTTAATACATAATTTGCAAGATTTACATAAATCTGTATTAACTTTTATGGGAAGCTCTCTTCTTTTTCCAATGAAATGAGTAAGTGGATATAATAACGAAACTATTTTTTTATTAACTTGATATGTTCTGTAGTGAATAGAGGTATTATTTACAAGATCCAGACGTACACAAAAATCCCTTATTATTTCTATTGTCTTTTGTTCTGGAAATTTTATTCTATGATGTAAATGAGGTGCTTCTAATTTTAAGCTACCAATAATATCTATATTTTTTTGATTTAAAATTTTTGCACTATTATATAGAGCTTTTCCAGATGTTATACCAGCATAAGTGATAAACAGAAATGATCTAAAGTTAAAAGCCAAGCTAATGCTTTTAATATGTTGTAGTAATTTTTTAATTGGGGGGAGTACATCCATATGATAAACCGGACTCCCAAACCCCACTAAATCAAATTTATTTATTTTATCTATAACATTATTTAAATCTCTGTAGTTTTCTAAACCCAAATCAAATAATTGAACTCGATGATTACTACATGATAGCATGTAGTTTAGCTGATTCGAGACTTTTTTTGTTGTGCCGTTAGGCGAAATATATACTATTGCAATATTCATATGATCCTGTTTCTACAAATAGGATTTTATCATACAAATAACAAAAATGTAAAAGAAAACTATAGGGTATTTAACATTGCTTAATATACATAGTTAAT
>JAFGYD010000211.1 GCA_016936295.1 Spirochaetales bacterium
ATTAGGGTTTTTATACGATTGTAGTACCGAAGAGGGATGGGATTCCATATTCGATGGGTCGAATTTTAATTGGCCTGTAAAAGAAGATGATTTATGGATTATGCCATGTTACCCAGTAATAATTCCTCCAGATGATATGTGTCATAAATATGGTTTAGAAGTAGGAACCAGGAAATCCAAAGTAGGCATAGGTCCTGATGATGAACCATTTGATGAAAATGATGGGAAAATAACGGGCTTGGACTACAATATGTTGTGTTCCTATAAAATGAATAAAGCAGAGTTTCTGGCTACCTTAAAATATACTTTTGATTTGCGATTAAAGGGGAACAGATGCCCAATGCTATTTGGTGCACATTCCGATTTTTACGATGATAGTTCTACTTTAATGGAAAATATTACACCAAAGGAGATGAGGGAAGCAGTTGAAGAGTTTCTTGCTTATGCCTCATCCTTTGATAATGTTTATATTGCTTCGTATAAAAAAGTTATTGATTATTTGAATGGGTAAATAACCATTCAAATAAAGAAATTTCTTTACCATTAATTTGTGGTGTACATTGGTCGTTTAATGCTGGTACCCATGAAAAGTGACCATTGTACTCATAATTTGTATTAATATCTTCAATCTTATCGAATAAGGAGTAGTGAATATTTTTCCCATTCGCTTCTTTTAATTTATTATAAAGGAGAGTCGTATGTATATCTACTTCTTGATCAATAACTACTGTAGTGTCTGTTTTTGCATGGGTAAACCATATTGGTTTGTCTTTTATTGCTAAAATTCTTTCAGATGTTAGCCAATGAGGTAAATATGGTGTAGCTATAGGAAATGCTGCTGAAAAAAAATCAGGGTATGTCATTAGCATATTGACAGTCATAAATCCTCCATTTGAGCACCCACCAATATATATCCTTGATAAATCAATTTGTGAAGTTTTTTCTATAAATTCTCTAATTAATGCCATAAGAGCTTCTGTGTACCAGGATGTTCCATTATTGGAAGGGACGGATGTATTATAAGTTTTAGTACCATTTGCATCCATCCATATTGTTGGGGTTTGTGGTACCAAAACATAGGCTCCATATTTTGTTAAGTTGGTAACCTTATTACCTAAAACAGTAATATATGTGTTTTCCCCACCTTCTCCTGCACCATGGAGCCATATAATTAGTGGAACTTTATTGTATTCTGTATCCTTTTGTGGGGTAAAATATGCATAATTTAGCTGAATATTGTTATGTTTAAAGGGGATATTATGGATAAAATCATCGGCAATTAAATTTACATTTCCTGCAAAATCGATAGTAAGTTGGTTGTTATTTAAAAATATTTTATATGTAGTTTCAACATATTCATTGTAATTAGTAAGTGTGTTGTAGGTAAATGGTGAACCTTCATATAATTCCGGACCAACTTCAAGTTCCAGGGTAATAGAATCATTGTTATTTAAATAACAATTTATAATAGATCTTTCAGATGTAAAGACTTTGTTTTCGTTAGATAATTTTCTTGTTGATATAACTTTAAAATTATTTGAAATTATCTTGGTATTGTAAAACTCTTTATCTAAATTTAATATTATTTTAGTTATAGCAGGACCCCAGTCAAATCCTTCTGTTATTGTTGTATATCTATTCCCCATTTATATTCTCCCATATTGATTATAAACATAAAAACCCTATCTATTATAGGGTTTTTTATATTTATAAATTACAATTTAACGCCATTCTCTGTATTCCCTATACTCTCTATATGGTTCTTTAGGTATAAAAATTGCCATTAATATATAAATAGTTCCTACTGGGATTCCGGCTGAAAAGAAAAAGAATATTACTGTTAAAAACCGTACTAAACCTGTTGATAATCCTAGCCATTCTGCTATTCCACCACAAACACCTGCAAAAACTCTATCTCTTGATCTGTATAATTTATTTCTCATTTTATGCTCCTTATTATCCTTATACTTATATATAGCAATTAACATGCCAATTTCTAGTATGGAATAAAGTTGATAAAATATTATAACTTGGTTTATTTAACATCTAATTGGTAAATAAAACCAATAATATGTGAAGTGTAATAAATTAAAGATTATCTATAGTAATAAATTCAGACTCTGTTTCAATATCAGTAATTTTTATATTATCCAGAATTTTTTTTGCAGCTTCTACTCCTAAATAACCCATATCAAATGGTTTTTGTATAAAAGCTCCATATAGTTCATTTGTTCTAATTGCATTTTTCATATAATCGGAAAGATCAATAGCTATATGAACTATATTTTTAGAACGATTTAAATCCCTTAAGGCTGCAATTGTCCCCATAGCAGTAGTCTCATTTGGAGTAAATATTCCATCAATTTCTTTTATATTTTCCAGTGCTTTTTTTGTATTGACCCGAGCATCTCCTACACTAGTTCCTATATATGTGTCTAAAGCTATAATTAATCCCTTCTCTTTGGCGCCTGTAATAAATCCCTCTTCCCTTTCTGTAGTAGTCGAGAGACTATTTTCCATTCTAAGTAGTGCAATTTTTGAACCAGGAGACAATATTTTAGCCATTTCATAAGCTGCGTTTTTACCCATATTGAAATTATTTGTTTTAATAATTATTTCTCTATCTCCACCAATATCCCGATCTATAAAAATTGTAGGTATCCCTTTGTTTTTTAATTTGGTTATTAATTCCATTTGGGCTATATCGATTGGAGCAACAATAATAACCTTGCAACCATTATCAACTGCGTTTAAGATTGCATTACTTTGATCTAAAAATGTTTTATCATTTCCTGCTCTTCGTATATATATTGATAGGTTGTACTTTTTACCTGCAGCAATGGCTCCATTGTGAACTGTTATCCAAAAATCCTCACCACCCTGAGCTGTGATCACAGCAACATCTTCTGAAAT
>JAFGYD010000212.1 GCA_016936295.1 Spirochaetales bacterium
AGTCAGAGTTGCAGAGACAATTTGTGCAACACTCCCAGTTTGTAGTTTAAGAAAAATTAGTTATGCTACTTTTACAATTGCAGATATCACAAGTGATAATAGTATAAAAATAATAGAATACGACAATCCAACATATCTTCACTACAGTTCAAATGGGTTTCTAAAATGGCATCGAGAAAAAATTGAGTTTAAAAGTGGTTCACCTGTAAGAAACAACCTATATTTCTCTCATTTTAAATTTAAGCTGGGCGATAGAATAATCTTCTTTTCAGATGGAGTAACCCAATCGGGCTTGGGAAGTAAAAAATACCCTTTGGGATATGGGGAAGAGATAGAGAACTTCATTGATAATGTAATTAAAGATGATCCTGGAATTTCAGCTCAGGATCTTGCTGAAAAAATTACATTACTGGCTCAAAAAAACGACTGTAATATTCCAAAGGATGATATTTCCTGTGTAGTTATCTATTTTAGAAAACCAAGAAAAGCTATTTTAGTTACAGGACCACCAGTAGAAAAATCCAAAGACTCTATTTTGGCCAAAAACGTTAATGACTTTATTGGGGAAAAAATAATTTGTGGAGGAACTACTGCAAATATTCTTGCAAGAGAGTGGAACAGAGAAATTTCAGTACCTCTAAGGAATATAGATTTCACAATGCCCCCAATGGGTAAAATGGATGGAGTTAATCTTATTAGTGAAGGGATTATAACATTGGGGAAGGTTTCAGAATATCTTGAAAAAGGAATCCCGGAAAACTGTCACCCTAAAAATCCAGCCTATTTAATTGTAAAGAGCATTTTGAAACGAGATAAAATAAGATTCCTGGTAGGAACTAAAATTAACGATGCCCATCAGGACCCTGATATGCCAGTAGAACTTGAAATTAGAAGAAATATAGTAAAACAGATAAATAGACTTTTAATGGAAAAATACCTAAAAGAGACTGAATTAATTTTTATATAGGAGACTTTATGATAAAGATAGAAATTTGCTGCGGTACTAACTGCTATATTATGGGTTCATGTGAATTAGTCACAATGAATTTTAATAAAAACAAGGGTGTTGAGTTAGTAGGATCTACATGCCTGGGGCTATGTAAAGATAGTGTAAAGAGACCGCCATATGTAAGAATTAATAACAAAGTATATTCGGAAGTAACTCCTGAAAAACTACAACAAATTGTTTTAGAGGTTACAAATGATTTATAATAATATTATCCATATAAAAAGGGATGTTTTATATAGAACAATTAAATCCATTGTAACAAAGGATTTTGCAACCCTTAATAAAATCCCCTATGAAATTGCTCCCAGGGATTCTGAAAACAAGAGATGTTGCATTCATAAAGATAGAGCTGTGCTTAAATATAGGGTCATGGCAGCGTTAGGCCACTCAGTTGAAGATGAAAAAGATGAATTAATGCAGTTATCTGACTATGGATTCAAAACTATGGGAAGTACAAAATTTGATAATAGAAATTTAACAGTAATTCACGACGCATGCAGAAGTTGTAAATTAGGGTCACACTATATTTCCGATGTTTGTGCAGGATGTGTTGCTAGACCATGTACAAGTATTTGCCCCAAAGGTGCTATAAAGGTAAGGGATGGCAGAGCTAAAATAGACACTAATTTATGTACAAACTGTGGTAAATGCACTGATGTATGTTCTTATAAAGCTATTGTTAAAGTACCTGTTCCATGTGAGATATCATGTCCTGTTAACGCTCTTAAAAAAAATGATTTGGGAATAGCAACAATTGATAGCGAAATATGTATTAATTGCGGTAAATGTATTAAAACATGCCCTTTTGGAGCAATCGCTGAAAAGAGCCAAATTGTATATGTATTAAATGAGCTTAGAGAGAAAAAAACTATTAATGCATTAATAGCACCATCAATTGCAGGACAATTTCCTGGAACAATAAATCAGATTAGAGAGACCATCCTGACCTTGGGTTACTCTAATGTAGTAGATGTTGCAGAGTTTGCAGCATTAGTTGCCCAGGAAGAAGCTGAAGAGTATTTACATAAAAAGACTGATATTCTTACATCTTCGTGTTGTCCTGCTTTTATTGAATGCGTAAAAAAACATGCACATGGGGTAGAACCATACGTATCTAAAACACTCTCCCCAATGGCTATGGCAGGAAAAGATCTAAAAGAAAAAAATCCTCAATGCATTAATGTCTTTATTGGGCCCTGTCTGGCTAAAAAAAGTGAAGCTTACAAATCGGAATATATTGACTATGTTATATCATTTGAAGAGTTAGGAGCCCATGTTATGGCAATGGATATAGATGTTTTACAATTTGAATCTATGGGGAAATATGATAAAATTGGTTATGGTTTTGCATCTAGTGGTGGTGTTTTAAAAGGAGTTACCCAGAATTTAAGGGATAATGGTGTATGGATTAATGGTGAAAAAATTGATGGTATTGATAAAAAGCAGGTGTCTCAATTTAAAGTATTTAACAAACTTAAAAAGCCCTATGAGTTTTTAGAGGTTATGGCTTGTGAAGGTGGATGTATAAATGGTCCCGGAGTTATTGTTAATCCGGTAATAAGTAAAAAAGAGTTAGATAAAATAAAGAGCTAACCCCTTTATTTTATCTTTGGCTTAACTCCTCGTTAAGCTTTTTTAAATTTTCAACAACAGTATTAATACTGATAATAGAGTTTTCAATATCTTTATTATCATTAACGATCCTATCTATTTCAGATAGGATCCCATCAATACTCTTTCCTGTTGTACTTAAATGTTCCTGTATTGCTTCCTGTGACTCCGTAATAACATCAGCACCACCTCTAACATCCTTGGTTAACCCTGTTAGCTCTGTTAAAGCAATTAAAATTTCCTTGGTTCCTGCATTTAATTCATTTGTAGATAAAGATATTTCATGAAAAGCATTTGATGTCTCTTTTACGTCGGATGTTATCTCTTTATATGCCTCTTTTGTGGATAATCCATACTCATAACTTTGGGTAATATGTCCTACAACTTCCTTTAAAACCTGGGCTATACTTGATGCATTAGTAGCTGATACCTCGGCTAATTTTCTTATCTCTTCGGCAACAACAGCAAAACCTCTACCTGAATCTCCTGCATGGGCCGCCTCTATTGCTGCATTCATACTTAATAGATTAGTTCTGGATGCTATTCCATTAATTATCTTTACCATCTCCATAATAGAACCAACTCTACTTGATATTGATTGAATTATATTAACAGTATCCTCGAGTTTTTTACCCCCATTGTCGGTTGTTTGAATTAGAGTTCTGGCAGACACCACTTTTTTATCAACAATCTGCGCAACATTATTAATAGATGCTACAAGCTCATTTGTTGCTGCTGCAGACTCCTCTTGTGCAGAAGATTGACTATGAACAATATTGTTTAATCCTGCAATTTGGTCACCTATAACTGATAATTGATTAAAAGAGTTGGAAAAATTACTTTTGAAGTGATCCATCTCGTTATGTATTCTTTCTAATCTATCGTTTGAAGTAATTATTTTACCCTGAATTTTATCTACATCATTTAAAAGATCGGATGTTATCTCCATACTTTTTTGAACTTCATTTAACAAATCCTGAATATGCAGGGCTTTTTCCTGGGTTTCTTTATATAAAGTATTAGATTCAATTTGTATTCTTTCTGCTATTCTGTGTTTTCTAATTGCAAAAAAAGCGATAAAAAAAAGTAACACAATAACAAACAATAGGTATTCTGTAGCAATCTTAATAAATGTCAGATCGGGATTTCCCGGAATTACTTTTATGAAAAGTATAAGAATCACACCTAAAAGTGTAAGTCCTGAAAAGATATGCATTGTAGAAACTCTTTTAGTAAAAAGTGAAGACATCATAGCAGGAGCAACTAAATAAAGAGCTACTTTATATAGTAATAAAGGACTAGTATCTACAGTTACAAAAGATGCGTAAAGGAGGAAGATATAGGAAATTGTTGGAACTATAAAAGCCGATACTTCATATTTTTTTTTAAATAGGAAATATACACTTAAAACTAGACAAATTTGAAGAACAACAACCATTGGGATATTGGAATATCTATTATCTAAAACATACATTAGAATAATAAATAGAGTTCCAATAATTAAACCAATATTAACCGCAAGAAGTGCATTAACTTTATATTGTACATCCTTTGATGCATCTGTATAAATTTCTTTAATTTTACTAAATAAAACCATAATTACCCCTAATATTTTCTCAATCTATATAAAAAACTTATAAGTCCGCAGGAAAAAAAGATGTAAGGAACAACAGAAAAGATAAAAGCAATTACATCAACATCCCCAAATAGCAATATATTTGGTGAAACAAAACCAAAACTTAGCAGTATTTCGAAAAGAGTCCCCAAATATAGAAAAACAACACCTGTAACCATAAACAACCAGGCTATATCCCTGGTTTTAGACCAAAGCAAAAGGGATGAAACTGCGGCTAAAAAACCTGTTAATAGTTTAATAATAACTGCAATTACCATCTGATCACTCATGTTAATCCCTCCTGTTTAAATAATCAGTTACTTTCTGAACCTCTCCCTTTGAAAAATCGGAAGGGAGTACTGCAAAAGGCAATTTATGATTTAACATAATTCCATTTTCTAAACAATTTTCAACTATATTATCGTACACTTTTTTTTCTAAATCAAAAATTAAATATGGCGGTTTTAATATTGTATTATTTATTTTATTAAACAGAGAATAATTATTTGGATTAAACTCTTTTAAAGCCATATCATATTCGTAAAATGATTTAACAATTCCAGACAACAATATAGGTGAGATA
>JAFGYD010000213.1 GCA_016936295.1 Spirochaetales bacterium
ACACCTTCTATAGCTTCAAAAGATCTTTTAATTAAATGCTCCCGTGATTGAGTTAAAATTTGAATATGAACATCATCGGGGATGAGATTATCATCAACGAGTTTTCTTAGAAAATTAAACTCTGTCTCTGATGCTGAGGGAAATCCCACTTCAATCTCTTTAAACCCTATATCTACAAGTAATTTAAAAAATTCAACTTTTTCATTAATACTCATAGGTATTGGTAATGCCTGATTTCCATCTCTTAGATCTACACTACACCAGAGAGGAGCTTTTTCCAATATTTTTGATGGCCACTCTCTGTTCTCTAATTTAACATGTGGATACTGTTTATACTTGGTAAAATCCATTTGCTCCTCCTTAAAATATACTTAAGTAACTTTACTAATATTTTATTTTGTTTTCAAGTTATAAATCAAAAAAAGGCTACAGTTTCCTGTAGCCTCAAGAGTGAATTTGTATAGTGAGGTATTAACATACCCAATATTCGTAACTTGTATAGTTTTCCGATAAATCCACGTTATTTAGATATTTCTATCCTTTTATTGCTCCACCAACAACACCTCTAGTGATGTGTTTATTAAATATGGAATATAAAATAATCATTGGAACAATTGATATTACTAAACCAGCCATTTGTAAGTGATAATTAGGGGTTCTTGGGTTAGCAAAAGCAATAATTGTTGGAGGTAATGCTTTGGTAAATCTATTAGAAAGAATAAACCCTAGTAAAAACTCATTCCATGTTCCTAATGCTGTAATAATTGCCATTGTTGCCATAACAGGCTTTGTCATTGGTAATATTATTTGCCAGAAAGTTTGGAAACGACCAGCTCCATCTATTTGAGCAGACTCTACTAATGAGTCAGGTAAACCCTTAATAAAATCTGTTGCAATAAATACAGCCATAGGCATTCCTACTGCTGAATATGTTAAAATAATTCCTAATCGCGCATTTTCACCTGTTAATCCAAAGGATTTTAACATTAAGAAAAGTGGTATCATAACAGAGTGTGTAGAGATTAAAATACCTAAACCTACAGCTGCCTTTAATACTTTAGAAACCTTAACATATGGAGATTTAGCAAATACATAGGAAGCCATCATAGCGCCCATAACAACAATTACCAGTGTAAATACCAAGTAGATTATTGAGTTAAAGTATCCTGTTCCTATATCTCCAACCTCCCATGCTTGTACATAGTTAGTAAATTGAGGAGTAGCAGGAAATGCTAAAGAATCATTTTGAATCTCACTATTTGTTTTTAATGATGAATATCCAAGCCAAAAAAGAGGATAAGAAGTAAATAAAACAAATAGTATAAAAAGCAAATAAACTACAGCCTTACTTAAAGGGGTGTGTTTATTAATAATATTCGATTTATCCATTTTAACCCTCCTGTAGTGGATCTAGTTTTTTACCAGCCCAATTTGAAATTGCTATTAGAAGTAAACTTATTGTAACTATAACAACAGAAACTGCACTACCAAAAGCCATTTTATAAACTTTAAAACCCCGGAAATACATATAAGTAGCAAGTACTATATTATTATTACCAAGACCTTTACCATCATTTGGTGCCATTGCATATATTAAGTCAAAACTTTTTAAAGATCCTGCAATAGCTAAAATTGCATTAACAATAATAATACCTGATAATGCAGGAGCAATAATTCTTGCAAATATCTGCATCTCATTAGCACCATCAATAGCTGCTGCTTCAACAATTCCACTATCCATTTTTTGCATATTAGCCAAGAACATTAACATATAAAAACCAGTATATATAAATAACATTCCTATTAAGATTGGTATCATTGCCTGACCTGGCTCTATAAACCATCTAAATGTAAAATCAGGATTATTTGTTATAGCTCGAACAATACCTGTAGCTGCCCCTCGAATATCAAAAAAGCTTTGAAATATTCGCCCAATAACAACAGTTGAAATTACCTGTGGCATAAAAACCATTGCCTGAAAAAAGCCTGAACCTTTTACCATATTCCTAAAGAGGAAATATGCTAACAATAAACCTAATGGTATTTGACCAAAAACAGATAAAGCAACAACTAACATGTTGTTTTTTAAACCTTTCCAAAAAACATCGTCGCTAAAGATTTTAATAAAGTTATCAAAACCAATAAAACCCCATTGCTGATTAGGTCTAAAATCATTATCAGTAAAAGCAATACCTAAACTTGCCAAAATTGGACCTGCAATAATTGCTAAATAAAGTATCATACATGGTGCAACCATAGCAATATAAAACAGTATGTCTCCTCTTTTACGAAATTTGTCTTTCACTACACTCTCCCCTCTACAAAAAAGAAGCACAAAGTCTATTAAAACCCTGCACTTCTTTTTTAAATAAAACTCAATAATTTAATTATATACTAAAATCTAGTTTTCTTCGTAAACTTTTTGAGTTTTTTCAGCTAACTCTTGTGGAGTAATTGTTCCTAACCAAAGTTCAATAACACCATCTGAGAACGTAGCTGTTGTTGTACCATCGATGTAGTCACCAACAGTATCTGTAATTGAACTTAAGCTTGAAATATAAGCAGCTGAAGGTTCAGTTCCTTGTTTATACTCAATTGCACCTTTAACTTTAAATGAAGGTACTTGTCCTGAATATAAAGCTCTTACCTTAGAAGCTTCTTCACCTGTTAAGTATTGTAATAATTTAACTGCTGCTGCTTTTCTAGCAGGTTCTGTTGTAGCAGATTTCATTATAGCATATCCTGCAGAGTAACCACCATTTCCAGAACCTGGAGCTACTTCACCTGGAACTGCAACAAATTTGTTCCATGTAAAGTTAGTTAAAGTTACTTGTGCTGCTCTCCAACCACCATCGATCATATATAATGCTTCACCATTGTTAAACTGAGCTAAAGATACACCGTAGTCAGCTTGTAATGTATTTTCTGTAACAATTCCATCATCATACATTCTTTTGATAAACTCAAATGCTTTAACTGTAGGAGCATCTGTAAATTTAGCTTTTTTAGCAATTAAATCTTTAGCGTGTTGTGCACCACCAAATCTACCAACTAATACAGAGTAAACAAATGTGTTGTGACACCATGAAGTTGCACCTGGGTATGCTAAAGCAATTTTACCTGCAGCTTTAGCAACTTCATTTTGTTTTAATAACTCTTCATAAGTTGTTGCTACTGTTAAACCTAATTCTGCTAGTAAAGCATCATTTGAATACATAACTGTATGTGCTTGTTTTGCGTTAGGAATTGAGAATAATTCACCATTTTTACCACCACCAGCTAAAGCACCATCGTGGAAGTTAGAAGGATCAACAAATTGTAATTGATCAATTTCTTCACCTGCATCTAAAACTGGTTGGTGTCTTGAACCACCATTCCACATAAATGCTACATCTAATTGCTCACCACCAGCTAAAGTTGCTTGAAGTTTTTGGTGATATAACTCATCGTATTGCATATCCCACTCAATTTCAATTTCTGGGTTAGCTTTGATAAAGTTCTCAATATTGATTACGAACTGCTTTCCATCAGGAGTACTTGCATCTCCATAACCTAATACAACTAATTTTACTTTTTCAGAAGTTTCTGCGTTGTTACTAGCAAAAACACTTCCAATTGTTAATAGTGATACCATTAACATTAAAACAACATTTCGAATTTTCATTAAATTCCTCCATTTAATTATTCAATAAAGCCGGAAAAAATATTTCCCCAGCTTATATTACAAAAACTATCAGCCTCTAATAACTCTGGAACCCTAAAGAGTTTCTCCAGAAACATACAAGCTGCACCTACTGCTACATCGTATTCACCAAACAATGAAGCAACGAATTTACACCCAGAAAATTGCTCTGAAAAATAACAATCCTGATACTCTGTATCAATTAGTTTTGTTATTCGATCGGTATATCTTTTAACATCACCGCCAATCACAACCCTTTCTGGATTTAAAACTGAAATAATAGGGGTAAAATTAAGTAATAATTCCTCTAAAACTTCATCTGTTAATACACCTTGAAGTCTTCCAAAAGACTTCTTGGCTTTTTCTGAACCAAACTGATAATCGTCTTTACTTCTCCAGAAAAGACTTTTAAACTCACCTGACTGGTTGTTAAAACCTGGGTAAACTTTATTATCAATAACCAAACCCATTCCAAAACCAATACCTACTTCAATATTATGAACCAAGTAATGTTTATTTAATTCTCCTAACAAAAAAAGGAAATTCCCATTCTTTTTTTTATTAAAAAATATTTCTCCCCATGCCCCGCAGTTTGCATCGTTCTCGATTAGAAAAGGAAAGTTATATTTGCACGTTAAATTAACATCTATACTTTCATTTACAATCTTAAATGGGTCAGATTTAATTATTATCCCATTATCTGTATCTATATTTCCAGGAATACCTAAAGTACAACCCAAGATTTTATCTAGACCAGAAAAATCAGCTTCAACCCTCTCCATAGCTAACTCAATTATTTGCTGTAAAGTAAGATTTTCCCTAATTAGAATCTCCTCCTTAAAAACAACTGAACCATCTAAACATAAAATTGCTAATTTACATTTATCGGGCTGTATATTAATTCCCAATACATATCCAAAATCCTTATTTATTCTAAGGTTTATTGGTTTTCTACCACCCTTTGGCATAGACTCACCAATATTAGCAACTTCTACAAGATTGTTATCAAGTAGAATAGATACAATACTTGATACAGAAGTCTTATCAAGTTCTATATCCTTTGAAATATCTACTCTACTTATCCCTTCGCTCTTCCAAATACTTCTTGCAACCAAGGCAAGGTTATGTTGCCTTTGAAAACTCTTATTTGATGCTTTCACCGTAACTCCTCGCCAAAACAAGTTAGTAAGTTAACTTAACTAACATCAATTTACCCCCCTTTACAAAAGCTGTCAAGAAAATTTATTCAATAAAAAAAATAGTACTAAAACCTGTAAATTTCGAATCCAGAGGGTTATTTTTACGATAAAATATTTAGTTGCAAAATTAAAAA
>JAFGYD010000214.1 GCA_016936295.1 Spirochaetales bacterium
TCCTCTATGTTCTCAATCATTCGACTCTCAGCATGGAGGGTAACAAACTCTTCTACACTTAGATCCATAACAAAATTCATATTTTGAGAGAGTTGTGCTACCAATTTATCAGATATTGAAAATCTCCATTTTGAATCGGGAACTTCATTGTTTACTAAAACCCTTCTTTTTGTAGGAGTATCATTCTGAGCAACCCACTCAATATCACCTAAAAGTCTGCTTTTCCCCGATCCTGTGGGACCAACAATACAAACAATTTCACCTTTTTTTAATTCCAGAGACTCATATTTTTCCGGGGCACCTGATTTATCTGTACCTGGAAATATAGTAATTGATGAAACTTCATCATCGTCATCGGATAGAAATTCAGACATTTGTTCTATAAATGTTTCAAGGTTTTCTTCTAACTGATGAATATTTATAGCCAACTCTTCCTGTTCCTGTTTATCCAACAGATTAACTATTTCCCGTAATGTTTTGTCTTCGTTTCCTTTATACGCAACATTATTATCTTCTAAAAAACTAACAAGAAAGGGATAACTTACAAGTAGTTGGTTTATTGTTTTTTTAACAGGACTCACTGTTGTCTCCTTTATTTAAGTCAATTTTTCTAACGTTACCCATTTGGTAGTTTTCACCTATTCTTGTTTCACCCAGACAGTATGAGCAAAGGGCTGAAGGCATGCTAAATCTTAATTTTTTACCTTTTAAGGTTGTAACTTCCTGGCTATCCTGTGTTAATAGTGTACTTAATTCAAAACACCCCTGTCCCGTTAATCCATTAACATTAAGAATAATTGCTTTAGGATTCACAGCCTGTACCCGAGAGGCGAAGACCTCTCGTTCAGCTTGAGAAACAATATCCCCTTTAGTGATTACTACGATATCTGCTGTTTTTAACATTGGTCCAATTTTTTTTGGTGTATTAATTCCACTTAAGTTGTCTATAACGCATATTGCTTTTATATCTTTTATGTAGGGGGAACATCGGTTACATAGTCCTGCGGATTCACTTACTAGAAGGTCATAATTATTTTCCAGTCCCCAATCAACTACTGCTTCTATATTTGAGACAAAGTAGTGGTCTGGGCATAGGCTCCCCGAGAGGCCTTTTTTTACGGGAACTCCTGCTTTTCTATAAAGTAGGTCATCATCTGTATACAAACAATCGAATTTTACAACTGCAGGGGTCACGTCTCTCTGTCTTAATGACTCTATTGTTTTTAAAATTACCGATGTTTTACCAGAGGATGGTGGCCCTGAAAATGTCACTAGGTTCATTATTACTCCTCTACTGCTTTATTAAACAGTGTCATACAGATATTAATAATCTCTGTTATATCGTTATTATATATAAAATCCCACCCTAGGAATCTAAACTTGTTCTCTTTTGGTATTTTATTATTAATATTAGGATTTACAGATGGGAAATAACCTTTATCCCTTAAAATCTCCCCTACTCCATCGCTTTCAAAGAAGTTAACAATCTCTTTTAGTTCATCTTCCTTTCCTTTCTTGGCTGCTATAAATACCGGGCTTACAATTGCTCCATCTTTTGGCCAAACAACTTCTAAAGGTGTTCCCGGGAATACCATTTTTGTAAAAAACCATGGGAGTACTGTTACAGCTGGTTTCTCATTAGATTTTTTATCACTTTTAACCATCTGTGCCGGGTGCATTGATGTTAACAAATTTTTCCCAAGGGATGTAATTGCATCTGCCCCCTTCTCTTTGTAAAGTGTTAAAACAACTGCATTAAACAGGTCTAAATCCTCTACAGGAAGGGAGAGAGAGTTCCTGAATTCTGGGGATAGAATCTCATCCCATGTTTCTGGTTTCTTTCTTCCATTTAATTCGTCGTTGTTAACTAAAAATATAGCAGGAACTCCAGCTAATATGGAATAATTACCTTTAGGGTCTTTTAAATCTATTCCATCGAAGCAGCTATTAAATTTTTCTAACCCAGACATGTCATGGAAAATCCCTTTATCTCTGTATTTTCCAATTAAGTCATTATCAAAAAACAGTTCAAATCCTGCAGAAAGGAATAAATCAGGGATTTCACTCTCATCTACAGCATTTCTAACTTCATCCTCAAGCCAGCTTATACCACCAGATGCGGACTTTAACCTGTAGTTTATCCCTGTACCATTAGATTTAAAATACTCTTTTGAGAAAGTTTTAAATCCTTCCATTAATGGAAGCTTTACTGGACATGGAAGAACACCTGCAATATCCACACTATTTGAAGCATCGGTTATATCTTCACCATCTTCTGAAGCCATTTCAGACTTTTGTTTAATGGTTTCGTTTAGCATTTCCAGGAATATTTTAGCATTCTTTTTCTTGGACATCATTGCCATTTGAAAAGTTATAGCCCCACCTAAGGATTTTCGTTTTGCAGGAGTTTCCATTTGGGGGAAACCATTAGCCACAAAAACATCTATTGTTTCAGGATATCTCTCAGTTATTGAAAGTAATGTATCTGTTTCTTTTATATAATCATTCATGAGTACAATATAATACTTTTTAGGAAAGGTTATCAGTAACATATGTTACAGATTGATTAAAAGATTTTTGTTTTCA